>JBFLYY010000072.1:0-5552 GCA_040756495.1 Thermodesulfobacteriota bacterium
CGAATTGCTGGCCCGCCGGCCGGGCTGGGTCTTCAGCCGCCAGCAGATCATCGACGCGGTCCGCGGCTACGACTACGTCATCACCCCGCGCGCCGTGGACGTCCAGGTCTTCGGGCTGCGCAAAAAGCTCGGTCCCGCCGGCCAGCACATCGAGACGGTGCGCGGCGTCGGCTACCGCCTCAAGGATTGACGCTCTCGCCACTCCCCTCTCCTCCACCGCCACCAAAAACACCGCGCAACGGCAACGTTCCGCCTTTCCCGCAAAGACTAGAGCCGCTCCTGGCGCACATGGAAGGCGAGCGTTGCGCCGGTCACCTTGCTCAACCCCGTATAGAGGAAGAGGGTCAGCCAGACCCCCTGCAGGAAGAGGATCGGCAGCGGCTGCCACAGGGCGGCAAGCCCGGCGCCGAGATTCGCCTTCATGCCAAAGGGGGACCGCGCCAGGATGGCGAGCAGCAGCGAGAAGGCCATGGCGGCCGCCGCCAGCCGCTGGTAGAGGGTGAACGTGGCGCTGCCGCGGAAGTCGGCGCGCAGCCGTTCGGAGAGGATGCGCCAGCCAAAGGCGAAGAGGGAGGCGAGGAGGAAGGCAGCGGCGAAATACCCCTCCAGATAGAGATACATGGCCGCGAGCCCCACGCTCACCGAGCAGGAGGAGGTGATGGCCTGGATCGGCACCACCTTGACGTTGTCGAGGCCCGAGGCATAGCTGATCTTCTTGGTTCTCCCCTCGAAGGTGGTGGCAATGGGGGCGAAGAAGCGCCGTCCCCACGGCCCGAGTTCGGAAACCGGGCGGCCGTAGCAGCAACCGAAGCTGATACAGGCCAGACGGCCGATCCCCTCACCCAGGAGATACCCCACCGCCAGCGCCGCCATCACCGGCACGAGCGCCACCGGCGCCATCCCCAGCCGCGCGGCGAGGCCATTGTAGCAAAGGAGTGCAAAGGGCATCCCCATGAGGCCGGTGACCGCGGCACCGGCCACGGTCAGGGTGTTGCGCCGCCTCTCCACCAGTCTGGCGACCACCTTGGCCGCCACGGCCGAACCGAAAAGAACCGCGCCGCTCAAGGCGAGGGTCGCGGCCAGGGGCACGCCGACGGCCGCCAGCAGCAGGAAAAAGGCCGCCACGCCGCAAACCCCGCCAGAGGCCAAAAGCAGGCCGTAAAAGGTCATGTTGGTCCCGTGCCAGCACCCGTCGGCCTGGGCCTTCCTGGTCGGAATCGCGGCCAGGATCTGCCAGCGCTCCCGCGGCAGGACCGTACTCGCCCACCACAGTACGGGCTGCAACAGCAGGCCCAGCATCACTACAAAAACCGTATTGCTCATGCCTGTTTCCTCCTTGTCGTGTATGCCGTGGCCAGAAGCGACCGCACCGCGACCTCCGTCTCCACCAGGGGCTGGCCGAAGCCAAGGGAAAAACGGCTGGCCACGTCGGACCGCCGCACCGTTGCCACCAGATCGTCGGCAAAGGCGATGCGCCCCTTCTCGAACAGGAGGATGTCGGTGCTGCTGCCAGGCCGGTAGAGGCTCTTGGGCACCCCCTTGGCCAGGAACATGCCGGGCCGTATCCGCTGCGGCCAGTCGTAACCGCTATCGCTGTAGCGCTGGACGATGTCGCCGATCATCATCGCCACCACCTCGACCATCGCCACCAGGCCCACCCCGGTGCCGCCCTCGACGTCGGTATCGATAACGGTCACCACCCGCCGGTTCTTGGAATAGGGGGTGACCATGGCCACCACCGCGCCGGGGTTGCAGGAGTGGTAGGCGCCGTCGATGAGGTAGTGGTCCAAAACCCGCCCGGCCACCGGGGTATGGTTGTAGTGGTACTTGTCCGGGGTGAGGCGGAAGATGGCGTAGTCGCCGTCGGCAAAGGCGGCGAGCCAGCGTCCCTCGCCCGCCCCCAGGAGTTCCTCGTACTCGAAGAACTTGCCCTTCGCGAAGAGGGCGGAGTCGGCGGCCAGGGCCCCGACGATCACCCGGGCGTCGGCCGGCGCGACCACGGCGCGCGGGTCGGCCGGCATGGGCCGGCACTGCCAGTAGCGGATCTGCCGCTCGAAGATCTGGCGGGGGGTGGTGAAGTGGCTTGCCGGTTCGAGGCATTCGTCGAGATCGACCCCGCAACGGCGCAGAAAACCCACGTTCCCCAGGAGTTTCGGGGCGAGCTGGAGGTCGAAATTGCACCAGCCGAGCAGGCTTGAGACCCTGGCCGAGGTGGCGAGGCGAAAAAGAAAGGGGGCCTGCTCCCTGGTCCGGGAGTAAAGAAATCGCACGATCCGGTCGCCGAAGAGTTCCTCGTTCAGCACCATCCCGTGCAGCCGTTCCACATACTGATGCATGGTTTTCTCCTCAGCAGAATGGGGCACACGTCATCCCCGACCTTTTGCGGTCACGGCCTCGCGGAGATGCCTGCCGCGAGTTCTCGCAAAGCCGACGAGTTCACCCTCGCCGGCTCCGGCGCCTCATCCGCGGGGGGCGCCAGGCTGCCGGAAAACGCGTTTTGCGCCCGCCTGCTACAGAGCGGCGCGCAACCGCTTGCTGTCGAGATCTTCCGCCAGCAGCATGAACTCGATGAGCCGCACCGCGGTGCCGGGTGCCAGCCGGTCGGCCAGGAGTTCGTCGCGGGCCTGGCGCAGAAAGCCCTCGCAGCCCTGGCTTCCGAGGATGGCGGCCACCTCGGCGCGCACCTCAAGGGCGAGCGGCATCTCGCCGGCGGCCATGGCCTCGATGTCCTCGGCCACGAAACGCCACCCCTCAAGAATCTGGGCCTGGCGAAGCTCTTCCCGGTAGTAGCGTTCCGCCGCGAGATTGAACTCCCTGGCCGACATCCCGAGGGGGCTCCTGGCGCCGCTTTTGGCGAGGATGCCGGCGGTGAGGCGCCCCTGAACGGAGTGGCGCTCGGGCTCCCGCAGCCGCAGTTCGAGATCGGCCAGCAACTCCGCAAGCCCCATGGCCGCCACCAGTTCGCCCCCCTCCTCGCGGATCAATCCGAGCAGCGCCAGCCGGTAATCCTGGTGCAGCACGCGCAGGTAGCCGCCGTAGCGGCGGCTGGAGCGGGTTTTGGCCGTACGCTGGAGGATGGCGCGCAGAAAACGGTTGGGGCTCTCCTTGTGCACGAAGAAGGTGGGAATGCCGATGGCGGTGCCGAAGAGGAGCTGGCGCCGCTCGCTCTCGACAAAGGGGGTGTCGGGGACATGGCGGTGGGTCACGGCGCCGCTGGCGATAAGCTTGAAGGCCAGGGCGGTGAGCAGGGTCTGGAGTTCGGCGGCGCGGCCGAGATCGAGAGCGAACTGCTCGAACTGCGAGTAGTGGCGCGCCTCGAAGCCGGAAAAGCCCATTACCGCGAATTCCCGCAGCTTGTAGGGCAGATAGAGCGACATCCGCCGGTCGAAGATGCCGAGGGTGTCGAGATCCTCCTTGAGGCGCCGGTCGTTGCCGAGGCCGCCGTCCTGGCTCGCGCTCCGCTCCGTGGAGAGAAGGGCCACCGGATAATCGACGAGGCGGAAATCGGGCACGAAATCCCCCTTGAAGCCGCAGAGCTGGCCAAGCCAGTGATCGAGGAGCGGCGGGCCGAAAGGGGTGACGGCGCGGCCGCAGAACTTGTTGGCCGCCTTTTTCCGCCAGCGCCGCCAGAGCATGCGCAGGTGGGTGTAGTCGAGCTGGTGGGGGAGAAAGCCCAGGGCCTGCTCCGGGTGAAAATCCTCGAACCCGAGGCGATAGGGCGCGGCGCTGTACGTGCCGACAAAGAGCGGGAAGAAATGCTCCATCACCTTGGCCACCAGGTCGCCCAGGTATTTCTCGTGGCGGGCGGCAAAACCCGAGGCGGGATCGCGCAGCAGGCGGCCGAGCTTGCGGCTGCCGATGCTGATGTGGGTGCCGTTGTTGGCCAGACTGATGTTCGAGGTCTGCGGCATCACCACCAGGTTGTTGCCGATGATGCCCGCCTCGCGCATCTTCATCACCGCGTTCAAATGGCTGCGGCTCAACACCTGGTGGCAGAGGATCATGTACTGGTGCTTGGCCTCCCCCTCGTCCCAGCCCGAGAGGCAGGGACTCATGAAGAGTTCGCGGTAGAAGGCGTCGGAGATGCACTCGTTCAGATAGCGCTGCCGCACCGGCGGGTGGGGCGAGAAAAAAATTGCCGCGTTCTGGCCGCGCCGGGCGAGTTCGAACTTCTCGTTGGCATACATCACCAGGAGCTGGGTCAGGAGGAAGCGCTTGGCCGTCTCCCGCGCCAGGGCCCGGCCGTAGCCGGTCTGCGGATGGAGATGGACCACGTGGAAGGAGAAGGTCTCGGGCGAGGTGTTGTCGCTCAGGAGATGGCCGAGCAGCCGGCTGCCGGTGCGCTCGACGGTCTCCCGGCCGCCGCCCTCGCCCATGACGTCGGCCAGGGCCAGCTTGAGCAGGTAACTGATGGGAATCCGGAGCTGCCGCTCGCCCTCCTCCTCGACAAAGAAACGTCCGCTGTCGCCCCGTTCGGCGCTGGCCGGATTCTGCTTGTCCGCCTTGAGGTCGGCGGCGAGAATCGCCCGCGCCTTGGCGTTGAGCAGGCGCAGGGGGAAGCGCACCCAGCTGTTTTCCCAGACCTGCTCGATGTTGTCGGCAAGATAGCGTTCGAGGTGACGCCGCAGCCGGGGCGAGGTTTCGCCGCGGCTGGCGCGCTTGATGATGTTGGCATAAAAGCTCGACTGCTCGATGACCCGCGGCAGATCCACGGTCTCGCGGCGGCCGGCCACCGCCACCTGCAACTCGTTCTCGCACCCCGCCGTGGTGTCCGGGCCGAAAAAGGGCATGGTCTCGGGGTGGTTGGCATCGAGGCCCAGGAGGGCGATACACTCGCGTTCGGTGGGGCGGGGTTCCCGGCCGGCGTCGGCCGGCAGGGCGGGAAAGGCGGTAAAGGAAAGTCGGCTCACGGGGTAACTCCCTCCTGCGTGGTCGTTTCCTCTTTCCTATAGCCCCCCCGTGTGATGTTTCGGTTAAATTTGGAACAGAGCTTGATTACGCCCGCGGCCCGGCAGGAAAAGAGAGGGTGGCCGGCGCCGGCGGAAGAGGGTATGGTAATGACATGGTCCTTGCGCAGGAACGAACGGAAGAGAGGATGAGCAACACCATCTTTGCCATTGGCGACATCCACGGCTGCGCCGACAAGCTCGAACAGCTGCTCGCGCGCCTCCCCTTCGACCAGGCGCGCGACACCCTGGTGGTGCTCGGCGACTACCTCGACCGCGGCCCGGATTCCCGGCGGGTGCTCGACCAGCTCTGCGACCTGCGCGCCCGGGGGGTGCAGCTCGTGGCGCTCATGGGCAACCACGAGGCCCTGCTGCTGGAATACCACAAGAGCGGCGACCAGGCGCTGCTCCCGTACATGCGGCGACTGGGGCTAACGGAAACCCTGGAAAGCTACGGCGGCGCGAACCTGCCCGAACTTGCCGCCCTCTCCTTCCTGCCCGCCGCCCACCGGGACTTTCTCTTCTCGCTGCTTCCCTACTGGGAGACCGAGGAGTACATCTTCGTCCATGCCGGGCTGCGGCCCGGCGTGCCGCTTCGGGAACAGA
>JBFLYY010000073.1:0-7267 GCA_040756495.1 Thermodesulfobacteriota bacterium
CGCGATGTCGAGGATGGTGCGGCCGTCGTCGGTGATGGCGCGGCCTCCGGCCTGCTCGGCCAGGAAGGCGAGCGGTGCCGCTTCGTAGAGAAGGCGCAGCTTGCCGTGGGGCTTGGCCGGGTTTTTGTGGTCGCGCGGGTAGAGAAAGATGCCGCCGGCAATGAGGTTCCGGTGGAAATCGGCCACCAGGGAGCCGATGTAGCGCGCGCTGTAGGGGCGGCCGCTCGGCTTGTCCACCGCCTTGAGGTAGTCGAGATAGCGGGCCACCGCCTCGTCCCAGTAGCAGGTGTTGCCCTCGTTGATGCTGAAGTACTTGCTCCGTTCCGGAATGCGGATATCGGGGTGGGAGAGGTAGAACTCGCCCACGCTCGGGTCGAGGGTGAAGCCATGCACCCCCTCGCCGGTGGAGAAGACGAGCATGGTGCTTGAGCCATAGATGATGTAGCCGGCCGCCACCTGGTCGCGCCCCTTCTGCAACAGATCGCTGTCGTCGCCCGGACCGCCGTCCGGGGTCAGGCGGCGGTGGATGGAGAAGATGGTGCCGATGCTCACGTTCACGTCGATGTTCGATGAGCCGTCCAGGGGGTCGAAGGCCAGGGTGTATTTGCCTTCGTACCCCTCCGCCACCGGGATGGCGTCCGCCTCCTCCTCGGAGGTCATGGTGCAGATATAACCGCAGCGGGCCATGCGGCGCTTGATCGTGTTGTTGGCGAACTCGTCGAGCTTCTGCACGTGCTCGCCCTGGATGTTGGTCTTGCCGCTCATGCCGAGGATGTCGGCCAGTCCCGCCATGTTCACCTCGGCGGAAATGGTCTTGGCCGCCACGATGAGTTCGTTCAAGAGGCCGGAGAGTTCGCCGGTGGCCTCCGGATGGAGGCGCTGGCTGTCGATGATGTGGCGGCTTACCGTGATTCCGAGCGGTCTGTTCATACACAATGCTCCCCTGAGACTTCGCGCATTTCCCTGTTGGTTGGCTGCCCCCATACTACGCAAGAAGCGCCAGGGGGTCAACAGGCAATCATGCGGCCCTCCTGGCGTTTTCGACCGCTGCCGCCATTTTCGCATTGACTCCTGGGGCAACTCTGGAACAATAACCCCATGCGTTCCTCTTCTTCTTCCGCCACCAGGGACACCCCCTATCTCTCCGCCGGCAGCCCGCGCTCCTACGCGATCCTCTTTGCCAGAAACCCTCGCTACCGCCGCTTCTGGCTGGCCGGGGTCATCAGCCACCTCGGCAACTGGTTCAACTACATCGCCATTTTCGTGCTGCTCAACAAACTCACCGGCACCGGTGCGGCAGTAAGCTGGTTCCTGATCGCCAAATTCCTGCCCTCCACCATCCTCGGCCCGGCGGCCGGCGTCGTGGCGGACCGCTTCTGCCGCAAGACGATCATGATCGCAAGCGATGCCAGCCGGGTGCTCGTGGTGCTGGGATTTCTTCTGGTGCGGGAACCGGGGCAGGTCTGGCTCATCTACGCGCTGGCCCTTGTGCAGGAGTCGATCTGGTCCTTCTACGATCCGGCGCGGCGCGCCTCGGTGCCGAATCTCTGCCAGCCGGAGGAACTCAACCTGGCCAATGCCCTCTCGGGTGCCACCTGGTCGGTGATGCTCGCCATCGGCGCGGCCTTGGGCGGCTTCGTCACCGCGGCCTTCGGCTGGCAGACGGCCATTGTCATCGACGCCGCCACCTTCGCCGTTTCCGCCGCGCTCATCGCCACCATCGACCTGCCCCATCGCCCGGCCATGCAGCATGGCAAACCGGACTGGCGCAGCTACACCGGCCTGGCCGATCTTGTTGCCGGCTGCCGCTATGTCCTGCACCACCGCAAGGTGGCGGCGTTGCTGATGGTCAAAAGCGGCTGGGCCCTCTCCGGCGGGGTGCTGGTTCTACTCACCGTTTTCGGCGAGCAGGTTTTCGCTCCGGCCGGCCAAGGGAGCGGCAGCGGGGCGCTCTACAGCGCGCGCGGCATCGGCGCCGCCATCGGGCCGATTCTCGCCTGGCGCCTGCTGGGAGAGAGTTCCAGGGCAATGTACCGCGCCATCGGCCTGGCCTTCTTCCTGGCCGGCGCAGCCTACCTCGCCTTCAGCCAGGCGCCGAGCCTCCTGTGGGCGGCGCCCTTCGTTTTCCTGGGCCACATCGGGGGTTCGGTGCAGTGGGTCTTCAGCACGACGCTCTTGCAAAAGGCGGTGGAGGACAGTTTTCGGGGGCGGGTCTTCGCCGCGGAGATGGCGGTCCTCACCCTGGTCTTGAGCCTTTCCACCTATTTCACCGGCACCGCGCTCGACAACGGCACCGATCCGCGGGTGATCGGGATGCGCCTGGCCCTGCTCTTCTTTCTGCCAGGCGCCTTGTGGACCTTCTACAATTGGGGACTTGAGGTCAAGGAGGCCTTCGAACCGCCGATTACTTGAGGAGCGACTCGACCTTGGCCTTGAAGTCCTCCTTGCCGAATGGCTTGGTGATGAAGTCGGTGACGCCGGCCGCCCTGGCCAGGTCGGACTGCGACTTCTCCGACTCGGTGGTGGCCATCAGGATGGGCAGCCCGGCCAGGGCCGCATTGGCCCTGATCGCCCGGGTCAGCTCGATGCCGTCCATGTTCGGCATGTTCATGTCGGTGATAATCAGGGCAAAGTCGCTGTCGATCTGCAGATGGTCGTGGGCCTTCTTGCCGTCCTCCACGGTGACCATCTCCATGCCGAGGTCCGCGGCCACGCCCTTGTAGAAAAAGAGCATCGCCTTGGAGTCGTCGGCCGCCAGCAGCCGTTTGCCCGAAGAGGGCGCAGCGGCCGCGGTATCCAGCTTGGCGGCATCGGTCATGGCGCCGGCACTGCCGATCTTTTCGAGCATGCCCTTAAAGAGCCGCTTCACCTCGGCATCGCCGGATTTCTGGATCGCCTTGACCAAGAGGGCGCTGTGCCTGCCGTCGCCGTAAAGGGCGGCGAAAAGGTTCCTGGCCCGGGTGATGGCAATGGCGGTGGCGACGTGCTCCGCCTGGCTGCCTCCCTTGTCGAGGGCCTCGGTCACCGCCTTCACCACCCCGGGGTTGGCCAGATGGTCCAGGGCGGTCACCACGGCGATGAGAACCAGTTCGTCCGGCTCCGTCAGGCCGTCCGCCAGGCCGATGACGCTCCGGAGCGAGTTGATCCGGCCCAGGGCCTCATACATGGCGAAACGCAGGTTGGGTTCGGTGGCGCCCTCGAGGTGGGCCACCAGGATGTCCGCCGCCTTTTTGTGGCCGGTGAGGCCGAGGATGTTGGCGGCCATGATCCGTTCGTCCTTGTCGCCGCTCTCCAGGGTCTTTTCCAGGGCGGGCAGCGCCACCTCCCCCATGGAGCCGAGGGCGGAGAGGACCACCCGCCGGAAGGAGGGGTTGCCGTGGTGGATATGGCCAATGAGATAATCCACCGTGGCGGCGTCGGGGAAGCTGGCCACCCCTTCCACGGCCAGGGCGGTACGCAGGTCGCAGCCGGCGGCCGTGCCCTTCACCTCGGCGCAGTTGTCGATGAGTTCGACCAGCAGGTCGCGCACCTTGGGGCTGCCGGTGCCGGTGAGGGCCCGCAGGGCCCAGGCCACCACGGTGTAATCCTCATGGCGCAGGAAGGGGAGGAGGGTCTCGATCAGGCCGACATCTTTGTACTGCGCCAGGGCACGGATGATCTCGCCGACGAGTTCGATATCGCCGGTCTTGCCGAGCATCGCCACCAGCGGGGCCTTGAGCGCCTCGGCCTTCTCCTCGGTGGCACGCCGCACGCAGAGCAGTTGCACCGCCGGGGAGGCATGGCTCAACCCCGCGCCGATACGCTCGTGCTGTCCGGTCAGCAGGTCGAAGAGACAGTGATAGACCATCTCGTCCACTGCCTGGTCGCCGAGCGGCTCCGCATAGAGGTCAAAGAGGGCGGGAATGGCCGAGGTGTCGCGCGCTTCCCGGATCTGGTCGAGCAGGGTGATCTGCTCGATCATGTCTTTCGTTCTGAAGTCCTGCAAACCGTCCATAGCCGTCCCGTGGTTGGATTCCCACTGCAACGGCGCCCGGAAGCCGGGTCATGGAGGCCCGCAGGCGCCGGATTTATTTAGATTGTACTGATTGCCAACACCAGAATCAAATAGTTTGCATACGCAACACTTCCTGCGCGATCCGGTCCAGCGACAGCACCTTATCGACCCCCCCCAGGGCGATGGCCTCCTTGGGCATGCCGAAGACCACGCACGATTTTTCGTCCTGGGCGATGGTGTAGGCGCCGGCCCCCTTCATCTCCAGCATGCCATGGGCGCCGTCGTCGCCCATGCCGGTCATGATGACGCCGATGGCATTCTTGCCGGCATAGCGGGCGGTGGAGCGGAAGAGCACATCCACCGAAGGCCGGTGGCGGCAGACCAGGGGACCGTCCTTGACCTCGACGAAGTAGCGGGCGCCGCTGCGCTTGAGCAGGGTATGGCGGTTGCCCGGCGCGATGAGGGCCTGGCCGCGCAGCACGGTGTCGCCATCCTCCGCCTCCTTGACCCGGATGCGGCAGATGCCGTCGAGGCGCTGGGCAAAGGCGCGGGTGAACCCCTCGGGCATGTGCTGGACGATGACGATGCCGGAACAGTCGCCCGGCAGGGCCTCCAGGAAGACCCGCAGCGCCTCGGTTCCGCCGGTGGAGGCGCCCACCGCCACCACCCGCTCGGTGGTCTGCACCATGGCCTTGGAAGGCGGCGGCAGCATGACGTCGGCGGTGAGCTTCTTCTCCACCTGCCGCACGGAGAGCGGCGCCACCGCCTTCACCCGCACCTTGGCCGCCGCCTTCACCGCATCGCAGATGCGGATGCGCGACTCCTCGATGAACTGCTTGGTGCCGAGCTTGGGCTTGGTGATGATGTCCACCGCCCCGTATTCCAGCGCCTTGATCGTGGTCTCCGCCCCCTTTTCGGTGAGGGTGGAGCAGATCACCACCGGGATCGGGTGCTGGCTCATGATCTTGTGCAGGAAGGTGATGCCGTCCATCCGCGGCATCTCCACGTCGAGAACGATGACGTCCGGCACCTCCTTGGCGATGTGGTCGGCCGCCACGAAGGGGTCGCGCGCCGCGCCCATCACCTCGATGTACGGGTCCGACTCCAGGGTTTCGGTCAGGGCCTGACGGACCACCGCGGAATCATCGACTATGAGTACCCTCAGTTTGCCAGCCATGTTCACTCCGGTGTCCGCTGCAAGAGTTTGAGGTAGACTTCGCCGGTATGGGTGTAGAAGAAGAGCTTGCAGCCCCGGTCGCCGCCCACGTGTTCGGTGACGATGGGCACCCCGTGTTTTCGGAGCGCCGTCCTGGCCGCCATGATGTTCTGGGCGCCGATGGAGGGCATCTCCCTGCCAAGGCCGAGCTTGAGGCTCAGGACGTCGGCGCCGCCAAAGAGCTTGGCCTCCAGTTTCGCACAGGAAAAGCCTCGCTGCCGGGCCATGACCTCGACCATGTAGGAGACCGAGATGTCAACGAAACGGAAGCTCTCCTCGTGGTGGGTCTGCCGCTCCGGCATCACCCCATGGCACATGGCGCCGGTCCGCACCGTGGGACAATAGAGGCAGACCGAAACACAGGAGCCGAGCAGGGTGGTGATGAGCGTCGGTTCCTTGGCCACGAAGAGTTCGCCGGGGTGGAGGTTGACCACCGGCAACTCGGTCTGCAGCGGGTCTATTTGAGGCATTTGTACACCGCCGAGTCGACGCGTTCCATCCGGTCGGTGATCGCCTCCAGCGACTCCGAGTGGCCGGTGAAAAGGTAGCCGCCCGGCGCGAATTGCCGGTAGAACTTCTCGAAAAGCGACCGTTGGGTCGCCTGGTCGAAGTAGATGATGACGTTCCTGCAGAAGATGATGTCCATCTTCTTCTTGAGCCCGAAATCACGGTCCATGAAATTGAGGCGCTGGAAGGAGACCTTCTGCCGCAGTTCCGGCACCACACGATGAAAGCCCTTGTGCCGCCCCTTGCCCTTCATCAGGTATTTATGGCGCAAGGCCACCGGCACCGGAGCCACCACCTCGTCGGTGTAGATCGCCTCCACCGCCGTTGCCAGCGCCTCGGTGCAGATGTCGGTGGCCAGGATCTCGTAGTCGAGCTGCGGAGTTTTCTCGCAGAACTCCTGGAGCACCATGGCCAGGGTATAGGGTTCCTGGCCGGAGGAGCAGCCAGCGCTCCAGACCAGCAGCTTGTGCGGCTGGGAACGCTTCTGGCAGCGTGCCACGAATTCCGGCAACACCTTCTGGTTCATGACATCGAAGTGCTGGGATTCGCGGAAAAAATCGGTCTTGTTGGTGCTGACCACATCGATCATGTGGCACAACTCGTTGCTCTGCCCCTCGGGGCTCAGGACGTAGTCGAAGTAGTCGCGGTAGGAGGAGATGTTCAGCCGCCGCAGCCTTTTCTGCAGGCGGGCGGCGAGCATGGTCTTCTTGATCGGCGGCAGCTTGATGCCGCAGACCTCGTAGATGAAGGCGCTGAACCTGTTGAAGTCCCGGTCGCTCAGGACGCCGGCCATGGCGCTGTCGGCAGCGGAATCCCTCGGCCCCTGAGTGAAATCCATGCCGCTGGCCGCCATGAATCGTCCGTCTCCCCGCAATCGGTGGCTCAACCCTGGCTCGCGCCGGCCACGGCCGCTTCCCGCGCCTCGGCCCCGCCGAGTTCCATCTCGCCGCGCAGGGTCGCCTCCCCTTCGCTGGCCAGCACCCGGTCGATGTCGAGGATGATGAGGAACTTGTCCTCGCCCTGCCGGCCCATGCCCTTGATGAACTCGGTATTGAGGTTGGTGCCCATGCGCGGCACCGCCTCGATGTCCTCGGCCTGGAGGTCGAGCACCATCTGCACGGAATCGGTGAGCACCCCCATCTCCACCATGTTGCCCTCCACCTCGAGTTCCACGATCATGATGCAGGTGTTCTTGGTGTGCTTGACCGGCCCCATGCCGAGCTTCTGGCCGAGGTCCATCACCGGCACCACGCTGCCGCGCAGGTTGATGACGCCGGAAAGATATTCGGGCATCCGGGGAATCCGGGTGAGGGTGGTCACGTCGAGCACCTCCCGCACCTTGTTGATCTCGACGGCAAAGCCTTCGTCCCGGAGGACAAAGGTCAGATACTGGGTCGCCTGCTGCTCAACGGTTTCGGTATTCGTGGCCATGGTTCGTTCCTCCGCGTCTGTTCCGCCTTGGCGGCCTTAGTGAACGGTTTCCCGGAGCGCGCTCCGCTCTTCGAGGCGCGCATGTTTCAAAACATTCGGCATGTCGAGGATCAACGCCA
>JBFLYY010000074.1:0-8976 GCA_040756495.1 Thermodesulfobacteriota bacterium
GACGCGGATCAGCACCATCTCCCGTTCGACATGGTCGTGTTCGCTCATGTCGGTGACCTTGATGACGTCGATCAGCTTGTGGAGCTGCTTGGTGATCTGCTCGATGATGGAGTCGTCGCCATGGGTCTCCAGGGTGAGGCAGGAGGTCTCCTTGTCCAGGGTCTCGCCCACGGAAAGGCTGTCGATATTGAAGCCACGGCCGCTGAACAGGCCGGTAACCCGCGACAGCACCCCTGGTTTGTTCTGCAGCAGTACGGAAATAGTGTGTCTCATTGGTTCTCTATCCTTCTCTTCCTCAAGTTGTTTACACGAGCAGCATCTCGGTGGTGGCCTTGCCGGCCGGCACCATGGGGTAGACACCCTCCTCGCGGGAGATGACAAAGTCCATGATGACCGTGTTCTTGGTCTTGAGCGCTTCTTTAATCACCGGCTCCACCTCGCTCGGCTTGGTGGCCCGCAGGCCCACGGCGCCATAGGCCTTGGCCAGGGCGACGAAATCGGGGGCCACATCGAGGGTGGTGTGGGAGTAGCGCTTGTCGTAGAAGAGTTCCTGCCACTGCCGCACCATGCCGAGGTAGTTGTTGTTGAGGATGGCGATCTTGACCGGGCAGCCGTACTGCCGGGCCGTGGCCAGCTCCTGGATGTTCATCTGGATGGAACCGTCGCCGGCCACGTCGATGACGATGCGGTCCGGCGCGGCCATCTGCGCGCCGATGGCCGCCGGGAAGCCGTAACCCATGACGCCCAGGCCGCCGGAGGTGAGGAAGGCACGCGGCTTGTTGAAGTGGTAGAACTGGGCGGCCCACATCTGATTCTGGCCCACCTCGGTGGAGATGATCGCCTCGCCCTTGGTCAACTCATGGAGCTTCTGCACCACGAACTGCGGCTTGATGACGTTCTTCTCCTCGACATAGCCAAGGGGGTGCTTCTTCCGCCACTCGGCGATCTGCTTGTGCCACGCCTTGTGCTGTTCCTTGGCCTGCTTCTTGTCGAATTCCTTGGCGCGGTCGAACCAGGCGTTCATGGCGGTGAGCGCGTGCTTGCAGTCGGCCACGATGGGGATATCGACCTTGACGTTCTTGCTGATGGAACTCGGATCGATGTCGATGTGGATGATCTTGGCGTGCGGGGCAAAGGCATCGATGCGGCCGGTGACCCGGTCGTCGAAGCGGGCGCCCACGGCGATGAGCACGTCGCAGTTCGCCACCGCCATGTTGGCGAAGTAGGTGCCGTGCATGCCGAGCATGCCCATGGAGAGCGGGTCGGTGCCGGGGAAGCCGCCGAGGCCCATGAGGGTCATGGTGACCGGGATGTCGAGCTTCTTGGCCAGCTCGGTCAGTTCCTCGTTGGCGTTCGAATGGATCACGCCGCCACCGGCGTAAAGAACCGGCCTGGCGGCCTTGAGGATCGCCTGGCACGCCTTCTCGATCTGGCCGGGGTGCGGCTCGTAGGTCGGCCTGTAGGTCCGCATCCGGATCGGCTCCGCCTCCTCGAACTTGACCATGGCGTTGACCACGTCCTTCGGCAGGTCAACGAGGACCGGGCCGGGCCGGCCGGTACGGGCGAGGTGGAAGGCCTCGCGGATGGTCGGCACCAGATCCTCCGCGTTCTTGACCAGATAGTTGTGCTTGGTCACCGGCCGGGTGATGCCGACGATATCGACCTCCTGGAAGGCGTCGTTGCCGATGAGCATGGTCGGCACCTGGCCGGTGAAGACCACCATGGGGATGGAGTCGCAGTAGGCCGAGGCGATCCCGGTAACGGTGTTGGTGGCGCCGGGGCCGGAGGTGACCAGGGCCACGCCGACGTCGCCCTTGACCCGGCCGTAGGCATCGGCCGCGTGGATGGCGGCCTGTTCGTGGCGGACCAGAACGTGCTTGATCGTCTTGGTGCGCATCAGTTCATCGTACAGGTCGATGACCGCGCCGCCCGGAAAGCCAAAAATGACCTCAACGCCCTGCTCTTCGAGGCATTTGACAAATGCCTGCGCTCCTTTGATCTTCATACCTCTGTCGTCCCTGCGTTTGAATTAACCTGAAAAAGCCTTCAAAAGCGCGATGCTCTCGATAACCTTACCCTGCCGGCAGCCCGCCACCGCGAAAAAAGGGCGGAAAGAGCGGCATGCATACAAAAGGGAATTTTGGAATATAGTCGGTATGCCTTGCTTGTCAAGCACGATTCTCGCCCTTTCGGATGACAAATCGGAACGTTAGCCACTCAGCCGCGTTCCTCCCCATGGATGAGGAGCGGCAATTCCGGCGGGCATGGAAGCGCGCCAGCCGCTGCACCGCGGCGCAGGAACTCGCGGACCGCTGCCTCCCCTTCGGCGCCGAGTTTTTCGGAGTAGCTGTTCACATAGAGGCCGATGTGGCCGGCGATGACGGTTTCGTCCAACTCCCGGGCATGCTGCCGGATGTAGGGCCTGGCCGCCTGGGGGTTCGCAAAGGCCAGGCGCACGCTGCTCCTAATCGCCCGGTCGATGGCGCGCAGCGTCGCCTCGCCGAGGGAACGCCGGGCCACGATGCCGCCCAGGGGGATAGGTACTCCCGTCTCCGCCTCCCACCACTGGCCCAGATCCCGGATCAGCGTCAGACCGTGCTGGGGGTAGGTGAAGCGGCTCTCGTGGATGATCACCCCGGCATCGACGCGACCCTCGGCAACGGCGGGCATGATCCGGTCGAAACGCATGACGGCCAGCTTCGTGCAGCGGGGCGCAAAGAGCCTGAGCAGCAGGGCCGCGGTGGTATAACGACCGGGGATGGCGATGGTCAACTCGGGCAAACGGGCCTGCTCCAGGGCGGTCCTGGCCACCAGCAGGGGGCCGCAGCCGCGGCCCAGGGCGCTGCCGGCGGAGAGCAGCACATAGCGGTCCAGCACCTGGCCGTAGGCATGGAAGGAAAGCTTGGTGACGTCGAGCCGGCCGGCCAGGGCCCACTCGTTCAGGGTTTCCACGTCGGCCAGTTCGGGCGCCGCGAATGGCGGACAATCCCCGCCCACCAGGCCATGGACCAGGGCGTGGAAGATAAAGGTGTCGTTGGGACAGGGGGAAAAGCCGAGGGTATAGGGAGGCAGGTGCGTCGCCATGGGAGTCAGGCCAGGTCCGGGGCCAGCAAAGCCACCGCCGCCGCATTCTTCGCGCACGCCTCGGCAAGCCGCCAGCGGGAAAGGTCGCGATCCTCCACCAGGTTGCTCACCGCCCGCAGTTCGAGACAGGGCAGCAAAAACTCCCGGCAGACCCGGGCCACGGCCGCGCCCTCCATGTTCTCGCAGAGGGCGCCGAAACGCTCCCGCAGAAAAAGGCCACGGCCAGCCGTGGCCGAGGCAGTATTCACCGTGACAAAGGTGCCGACCCGGCAGACGATTCCCCTCTTGCCCAAGGTTGCCGCCGCCTGCCGAAAAAGGGAGGCGTCCAGGGGAAATTCCAGCGGCACCGCCAATTGGGCCGGCAGGGGAACCACCCGGCCCGCCTGGCCTTCGACCCCCAGGTCGCCCAGCACCTCGCGTTCGGCCAGGCAGATGTCGAGCACTTCCGCCCCGCTGCCCACATAGGCACCAGCCACCCCGCAATGGAGAACCAGATCGTATTTCCGAGGGGAGGAAGCCAGAAACGCGGCGAGCCGCACCGCCGCCTCCACCGGCCCGATGCCGCAGCTCAGGAACTCGAACCGCGGCTGGCCGGCCAGCTGCGCCCGCACCGGGGCCAGTTCCATCTCGGTGGCGGCCACGATCAGGATCATCGGCACCATCTCCAGGCAGAGTCGGTTCGAATCGGCATCAGCCCACAGGGGGATGGGTGGTGTGGACCCGCTTCTTGATCAGATTGTCCTTATCGAGGACGATGATCTTCGGCGCGTAGTGCTGCAACTCCTCCGGGGCATAGAGGCCGTAGGTGACGATGATGATGAGGTCGCCGATCATCCCCTTGCGGGCCGCCGCGCCGTTCAGGGCGATCATGCCGGAATCGGCCGGGCCTTCGATGGCATAGGTCTCGAAGCGCTCGCCATTGTTGACGTTGTAGACCATGATCTGCTCGAAGGGGATCAGACCCACTTCGTCCATCAGGGCCCGGTCGATGGTGAGGCTGCCCTCGTAATTGAGATTGGCGTCGGTCACCGTGGCCCGATGGATCTTGGACTTCAGCATGGAACGCATCATGGTCGTTCTTTCACCTCTGCAAAAAGATTGTCGTTGTCGATCAGTCGGGTGGTGCCGACCCGCGCGGCAATGGCCAGCACCACGCCGGGTACCAGCCTGGCGCCGGGCTCAAGCGTCGTTTCGTCAACGCACTCGACATATTCCGGCGCAACACCGGGCAAGGCGGCGAGCATTTCCCGCACCTCGCGGAGCAGTTCGGCGGCATCGGTCAGCCCCTCGCGCACCCGCTGCCGCGCATGGCGGATGGCCCGGCTCAATCCCAGAGCCGAAAGCCGCTCCTGGGGGGAAAGATACACATTGCGCGAACTCATGGCCAGTCCGTCCGGTTCGCGGACAATGGGATGGCCGACAATCTCGATGTCCCAGTTCAGGTCCGCGGTCATCCGGCGAATCACGGCCAGCTGCTGCAAATCCTTCTGACCGAAGACGGCGACCTGCGGCTTGACCAGATGGAAGAGTTTGGCCACCACCGTGGTGACCCCTTCGAAATGGCCGGGCCGCGTGGCACCGCACAGGCCCTCGCTCAGCCCCGAGACCGTCACCCGCGTCCGGCTCCCTGCGGGATACATGGCCGCCGCCTCGGGAGCGAAGAGCACGTCCACCCCCTCCCCTTCGGCCAGAGCGGCATCACGGTCGAAATCCCGCGGGTAGCGGGCGAGATCCTCCCGGGGCCCGAACTGGAGCGGATTGACAAAGAGGCTCACCACCACGCGACTGGCCAGCGTTTTGGCCCGGCGCATCAGACTCAGATGCCCCTCGTGAAAATAGCCCATGGTCGGCACCAGGGCAATCGACGCACCGCCCGCGATGGTCCGGTTGGCCCAGGCGACCATGGCGGCCGGGGTACGGATCACCTCCATGGCGGCTTCACAACTGGGCAAGCTGCGCCTGGGCCGCCTCCCGCAACGGCGGATAGACATTCTCCATCGCAATCACCCGTTGCAGCGCCTCCCGCGCCTTGGCCTGATTGCCGGCCTGGGCATAGATCCGCCCCAGGGTCAGATCGGCCAGCCCGACAAAGCCCGCGCTCTCCTTCAACTTCTCAAGCTGGGCAATGGCCTTGTCGTGGCTCTTCTGGTCGGCATAGACCTGGGCCAGCTCCAATTGCACCAGAGGCTGCAGGGGATTTTTGGCGTCCATGGCCTTGAGCGCCGCCTCGTATCCGCTGGCGGCGGCGGGCAGATCGCCGGCCCCATAGGCGAGATGCGCCTCCTCGATGCCACTCAACAGCGCCGCGTCGGTCCGGCCAAATTGCTTGCGCACCTCGGCCAGGGCCGCCCGCCGTTTTGCCGGCTCCTGCACCTCCATGGCCTTGGCCAGCAGGGCGGCGGCCTGATCCTCCCGCTTGGCGGCATAGTCAACGTACCAGTTCCAGCCGACGATGGCCGCCACGCTCATCACGGCAACCACCACCAGCAACCGCTGGTTCTCGCGAATGAAGGCGATGAGATGCGGCGGCAGATGCAGCTCTTCCAGCAGACTGCGTCTGCCGGCCGTAGTCGCCAGGATATTTTCCGATTTGAAGGCGCTCTGATCAGACATGGATTCTCCCTTCCACCCGTACGAGGTTTATCATGGAACCGTTAAATATACCCATAACGCCTGAAAAAAGCATCTTTTTTGCACGCACGGGCCGCCCGGGGCGGCGGCCGGCAAAAAAATCTTGTGGTCGCCCCGGCCCCGTGCTACCTACTGCCTCCATGGCCACCCCCTTGAACGAACGCATCCAGACCGTCAGCGAGCTGACCCATTCCATCCGGGGGCTGCTTGAAACCACCTTCGCCTTTGTGACGGTGACCGGCGAGATCTCGAACCTGCGCCAACCGCTCTCCGGCCATCTCTACTTCACCCTGAAGGACGACGCGGCGCAGATCAAGGCGGTGCTCTTCAAGCCGCAGCAGCGCTACCTCGCCTGCGCCCCGCGCGACGGTCTCGAGGTGTTGTGCCGTGGCCGGCTCTCCCTCTATGAACCGCGGGGCGAATACCAGATCGTCGTCGACTACCTCGACACCAAGGGGGCCGGGGCGCTGCGCCTTGCCTTCGAGCAACTCAGGGCGAAACTCGCGGCAGAAGGGCTCTTCGACCAGGCCCGCAAAAGGAGGCTGCCCTTTCTGCCCCGGAAGATCGCGCTCGTCACCTCGCCCCAGGGCGCTGCGGTGATCGACTTTCTCCGCCTGGCCCGGAAACGTTTTCCGGCGGCGGCCGTCGAGATCCACCCGGTGCGGGTGCAGGGCGAAGGGGCGGCCGCGGAGATCGCCGCCGCCATCGACGCGGCCAACCGGCGCAACGCCAGCGAGGTGATCGTCCTCTGCCGGGGCGGCGGTTCCAGCGAGGATCTGTGGGCCTTCAACGAGGAGGTGGTGGCGCGGGCCATCGCCCGCTCGGCACTGCCGGTGGTCTCGGCGGTGGGCCACGAGGTGGACGTGACCATTGCCGACCTGGTGGCCGATGCCCGGGCCGCCACCCCGACGGCGGCGGCGGAACTGGTTCTGCCCGACGGCCGCCTGCTCAAGCAGAGGACCACGGAAGCGGCTGCCCGACTTTGGGGCGCCATGCAGCGGCAACTTCGGGACGCGCGCCAACGCCTTCGGGCAAACGAGCGCCTGCTCGGCGACCCCGGCCGGATGGTAACCCATTTCCTGCTGCGCCTCGACCATGCCCGGGAGAGCCTGGCCCATGGCGTGGAACGTCGGCTGCAACGGAACCAGCGCACCACCGCCAGCCTGCTCGCCAGACTGCTGCGCAACGACCCGAGACAGCGCCTGACGAATGCCCGATTCCGAACCAACGAATGCCGCAACCGCCTTGCCCTGCTCATCCGCCACCAACTGGAACGCAAGGCAGGAATGATGGGACGCGCGGCCGGCCGCCTCGATGCGGTGAGCCCGCTCGGTGTTCTCGCCCGCGGCTATGCCGTGGTGCGCCACGCCGCCACCGGCACCATCGTCCGCACCGCACGGCAGACCGCCATCGGCGATGCCGTGCGGGTCACCCTCCACCAAGGCACGATCGACTGCACGGTCACCGCCGTCGCGACGGGGGCCGGCCAGCCGCCCGAACAACAATAGCACGCCGGCAGGCGCTGCCTCTCGCCGTTATCGCAGGAATTTCAGGGAAGAAGAATTCAGAAGAGAAATGGTCGGGATGAGAGGATTCGAACCTCCGACCCCATGCTCCCGAAGCATGTGCTCTACCAGACTGAGCCACATCCCGACGCTTTCGCTAGAAGGCGCCTCGGAACAACCGGCGCCGTAATGGTTGGCCATAATGCTAAAGTTTGGCCGAGATTGCAAGCAAAATAACACGGCCGCCAACCCGGTGGACAAAAAAAACAGGCACCCCGAACGGGGTGCCTGTTGGTACACAAGAGAATACGGAAAAAACTTACTTTACGGCGTCAGCGAGCTTGCTGCCGGCCTTGAAGCGGGCAACCTTGCGGGCCTTGATGGTGATCGGCTTGCCGGTCTGCGGATTGCGGCCCTGGCGGGCGGCGCGCTTGGCCACGGAGAAGGTGCCGAAACCAACGAGGGTCACCTTGTCGCCCTTCTTGAGAGCCTTGCTGATGGCGGAAAGAGCGCCACCCAGGGCCTTCTCTGCCGCAGCCTTGCTTACACCACCAGCCTTGGCCATCTGCTCTACCAACTCACTCTTGTTCATTCCTTCCTCCTCGTGCTGTTTTTGATGATTTGCTGCCTTTCCCAGGACGTGTCCGGGCATGAAAAGGCTTCATTCCTATGCCTACAGATTGTCAATGAAAAATATGGCCGTGTCAAACAAAAAAAAACCGCCAGGTGCATTTTTTTCCGCTCCGCCCTTGAGATACGACGCAGCCCATATCGTAACACTATGAAATAATTAAAACTTTATCTGTCGTTGCGTTGCGCGAGCACAAGTGGCTTAAACCCCTTTTGGGAGGCCATTTTGCGAAAGAGGGGGGTGGCGGAGAGGGTGGCAAGTCGGGGAATATCCCCCCCACGCACCTCAATGGTGAGATTTTCCGCCCCCCAACGAACCCGACAACCCGCAAACCCACGGCCGGCCAAGTATTCCTCCATCATCGCGACAAAGCCGATGTTTTCCCGGGTGATGGCCTGGCCATGCCCGATTCGCGTGGCCAGACAAGAAGAGGAGGGAACGTCCCAGGCAGGAATGCCGATCTCCCTGGCACAGGCGCGGACCTCCGCCTTGCGCAGCCCCTCGGCGGCCAGGGGAGTCAGGACACCCAGCTCGGCCAGCGCCACCAGGCCGGGGCGGTCGTCATCCAGATCGTCGGCGTTGGTGCCGTCCAGCAGAACGGCTGCGTCATGGTCCGCCAAGCGGGAGGAAAACAGAGAATACGTCTTTTTTTTACAGAGATAGCAGCGATTGGCGGGGTTGGCCACAAACTCCGGCCACTCCAGGGGGGAAAATTCGAAACGCACCAGCCGGCAGCCGCAACGGGCAGCCGCCTCGACGGCCCGCTGCTGCTCCTCCGGCTTCTGCAAGGGGGAGAGCGCGTTGAAGGCGACCACCCGCCCGCCCAGCGCAGTCCGGGCGGCGTGGAGCAACAGCGTGCTGTCCACCCCGCCCGAGAGGGCCACGGCCGCGGAACCACAGGGCGCGATGGCCGCGCACAGTCTCCGGTAATGGTGCAGGGCGACAGGGGCGGCCAATGGTTACGGCGAGACGCCGGGCAGCAGCTTGATCGGTTTTTCCAGGGTGAACTCTCCCCGGCCGATCCACTCCTTGAGTGTCTCGGCAATCTCGCGGGCCCGCACCATGCTGGAAAGGGGAGCGGTGGGCACCTTCTGGCCGCCCACCTCGATCTCGCCGCTTTTGAGT
>JBFLYY010000075.1:0-2943 GCA_040756495.1 Thermodesulfobacteriota bacterium
GTGGCCAGCGCCGCAAGAGTCTGAGTTTTAGGCTTTTTGCAACTGCTGTGGCTTCAACTCGCAAAACCGGGACAGCCCCCGATGGGGCCGGGGACAGTCCCGGTTTTGCTGGCCCCCGTCCTTAAACTAGCGCCATTCGGGGGTGTCCCTAATTTCTGCGACATCAATAATGAATATAGTAATGAACCGCTGTTGGTGATTTTGTTCACGACCATCCACGAAGCGAAAGGAGGTTCTGCCATGGCCAAGAAATCCTTTCCCCTCTCCAAGGTCTACACCCTGCTGGAACCAGGGCCGGTGGTCCTGGTCTCCACCTTCCACGACGGCCGCGCCAACATCATGGCCATGTCGTGGCATTCCATGCTTGAATTCGAGCCGCCGCTTGTCGGCTGCGTCATCAGCAACCGCAACCACAGCTTCGAGATGCTCGAAGCCTCGGGCGAGTGCGTCATCAACATCCCCACCGTGGAGATCGGCGAGCAGGTGGTGGGCTGCGGCAACACCTCCGGCGTGAAGATCGACAAATTCCAAAAATTCGGCCTCGCCCCCAAGCCTGCCAAGCACGTCAAGGCGCCGCTCATCGACGAATGCTACGCCAACCTCGAATGCCGGGTGTACGACTCCAGCATGGTGGATGAATACAGTCTCTTCGTGCTCGAAGTGGTCAAGGCGTGGATCGACTCCACGGCCAAGGAGCCGCGCACCCTCCACCATTGCGGCAAGGGCACCTTCATGGTGGCTGGCGAGCGGATCACGCTGCGTTCCCGGATGAAGTAGCCGCAATCCCCCCAATCGCACCCTGAACCCCCGCCGGCAGGCGGGGTGTTTTTCCCAGTCCGCGCCGGCCGGGAAGGCGCTATCGTGCCCTTCGGCCAGCCGCCCCGCGCCAATGCCCCTGAAATAATCTGCTGGATTTGTCGATTCGAATTGCCGATAGTGGGTCATGTGCTATATTCCACAGCGAGCGCCGGCCCTGGATCAGGGTTGTGGCCGGTTGCCCGGGTGGCGGGCCGTGGTGACGGTCGTGTGGGAGAAAGGCCATGCTGCCCGCCAGCCACGGAAGGGCCGGCGAGGCCGATGGGGTGTTGAGCGCCGAGGGGACAAGGGGGAAAGAGATGTCTCGGGAGAAGGGACGGAGCAAGAGCAAGAGAGCGCGGTGGCTGTGGTTCGGTGCCGCGATTGGCTGGGCGCTCCTGTCGGTGACGGCGCCGCTGCCGGCTTTGGCGGCCAAGAAGGCGGCGACCGGCAAGGCGGCGTCCTCGGCAGGGCAGAAGGAGAGTGGCGGCGAGTGCGGCAACGGTACCGCGGCCGGCGGCCAGACGGATGACCTGCAATTGCCCCCGGGCGTGGTCTCGCCGCTGTCCCGCGTGCTGCCGGAGGAGGGCGGCTGCTATGAGCCGCTGCGCGTGACCGGCGGGAAAAACCGGCGCTGCGAGCCGCAGTGCATCCCCTACATCCGGTGCCGCAGCGGCATCGACAGCTGCCGGATCGGGATCGAAAACGGGCCGCTCACCTGGTTTGCCTGCGAGGCGCAGCGGGGCAACACCGCGCCGGTGCCGCAGCCGGGCAGCGTGCTCATCCTTGCCGCCAATTCCCGGCGGAAGATGCCCACCGGCCACGGCCTCTACGTGGAGGATGTGATCGAGACGGCGCCGTCGCTCTACCGCCTGGTTTTGAGCCATACCAACTTCGATCGCCGGTGCAGCATCGAGACCAACATCGAGGCCACCTACGACCTGCGGCAGCGGACGGTGGATTTTCTTTCCGGCGCCTGGCAGGCCTGGGGACAGGATCTGGGCGTGGCGGGCTTCATTCTCGGCAGGGAGGCCGAGCAAACAAATCCTTAGGCGTTCGGGCTCGTTTGGGTATCGGGGAGGGGGCCGAAAAAAAGGGGCATCCGGGCTGTTTTTGCGTGGTGTTGCGCGGTCGTTGCTGGTATAGTCCCAATCTGTACCGCATCGCGCTATCCTGCGTTAACCTCCTTGGAAAAGCATCTGCTCATGAAGCGTTATAAGTACCAAGTAACCGGAGAGGAAGGCACCCCGGAGATCTGGGTGTGCGACATCTGCAAAAAGGCCAACAGCGAGCGGATTCTCCTGGGCAAGTGGAAGCTCATCGACCGCCGCGAACAGTACGACGTTCCCTGCGCGCTCTGCAGTGCGAACCAGACCGCGGTGAATGAATAGCCCTGCGGCCTGGTTCGTTTACATCCTGCGCTGCCGGGACGGTTCCCTCTATACCGGCATCACCACCGATCTTGCCCGGCGCCTGGCCGAACACAACGCCGGCCGGGCCGGGGCCCGCTATACCCGCTCCCGCCGGCCGGTGACCCTGGCCTACGCCGAGCCGGCCGCGTCCCGTTCGGCCGCCGCCCGTCGCGAGTTCGAACTCAAGCAACTCCCGCCTGCCGCCAAACGCGCCCTCATCGCTCGTCCCGCCCTCTACGGCAGCCGCTGAAGCACCTTGGTCACCTGCTCCATGGTGTAGGGCTTCTGGATGAAGCCCAGCAGGCCGTTGTCGGTAAAGTCCTTCGTTGCCTCCTCCTCCGCATAGCCGCTGGACAGAATAACCGGCAGCTTCGCGTCGCGCCGGCGGATCTGCCGGTAGGCCTCGGCGCCGTCCATGACGGGCATGGTGAGATCCAGCATCACGCCGACGATCTCGTCGCGATGGCGGTCGAGGAGTTCCAGTCCCTCCTTGCCGTTGGTCGCGGTGAGCACCGTATATCCCAGCCGTTCGATCATCAGCGAGGCAATCTCGCGGACCACCTGCTCGTCGTCCATGAGCAGGATGGTGCCGTGGGCGCGGCCATGGGAGCCGGATTCCGGCGGGACGGCCGGTCTTGTCAGCGGCCGGCTGCCGACCGGGAAGGCCAGTCTGACCGTGGTGCCCCGGCCAGGGGCGCTGGTCACCGTGATGCAGCCCCGGTGGGCGCGGACAATG
>JBFLYY010000076.1:0-7193 GCA_040756495.1 Thermodesulfobacteriota bacterium
TCGTTTCTCGTGCGGCGGCAGAGTCTTGCTGTAACGTGCGAGGAAGTCGAGGATGCGGTGGCGAAAGAGGTAGCAGGGCAGGGTCATGGCCACGGCGACGAGGAGGAGGATCGCCAGGCGCAGGTAGTTGCCGCTCTGCAGTTCCGCCCCCTGGTAGGAGAGGAGCAGGGTGCCGGGCAGGCGGCCGACAATGGCCACGAAGAGAAAGGCGGGCAGCGGCATGTGGCTCAGCCCCAGGAGGTAGGAGAGGGAATCCTTGGGAAAGCCGGGGATGATGAAGAGGACAAAGGGCACCACGAAGTCGCCTTTGGCGACCAGATGGTTGAAGCGCTGGTAGATTTTTGCCCGTTCGAGCTGTTTGCGCACGAGGTCGCTCAACAGGCGGCCGATGGCAAAGGCGAGCCAGGAGCCGATGGAAAGGCCGATGGTGGAGTAGAGGAAGGCGGCCCAGCCGCCGAAGAGGTAGCCGCCCAAGGCACCGCTGGCCTCGCCGGGGATGGGGGCGAGCACCACCTGGAGGATCTGGAGGCCGATGTAGAGGATGGGAGCGAGAGAGCCGTGGGCCAGAATCGCCTCCCGCAGGGCCTCGCCCTTCTCCATGGCCTGTTCGATGTGGAAGAGGGTGTCGTAAAAGAGGGTGTCGTGCCGGATGGCGTAGGCAATGGCCCCGCCCACCGCGGCGAGGATGCAGAGGAGCCAGAAGAGGCGGTGTCGCAGAAAGCGGGTCATGACGTAAAGCGGCTGCCAGGGGCGATGGGATAGCCGCGCAGGAAGTCCGCCGTCGGCAGCCGTTTGCCGCCCTCGCGCTGGAGTTCGCCTACCAGGAGGATGCCGTTTCCGGTGGCGATTGCCAGGCCATTCTTTTCGGCGCGGAGCACGGTGCCTGGCGGTTCGGAAGTCGTTTCTCCAACCACGGCGGGCCTGAAGAGGCGGATCGTTTCGTTGTGCAGGGTGGCGTGGGCCGTGGGCCAGGGGTCGAGGCCGCGAATCTGGCAGCTCAATTCCTGCGCCGACCCCTTCCAGTCGAGCACGCCCATCTCCTTGGTGAGCGGCGGGGCGTCGGTGGCCAGGCGGTCATCCTGCTTCTGCCTGGGGAGTTTCCCCGCCTTGAGCAGCTCCAGGGCCTCGATGAGGGCCTGGCCGCCCAAATGCGCCATCCTGGTGGCCAGGCTCGCGGCAGTATCGTCCGGTTCGATGGCCAGGGGGCGGGGCAGCAGAATGTCGCCGGTATCCATGCCCTCGTCCATCTGCATGATGGTGATGCCGGTCTCCTTTTCGCCGCGGAGGATGGCCCACTGCACCGGCGCCGCGCCCCGGTATTTGGGGAGCAGTGAGCCGTGGACATTGATGGTGCCCAGAGGCGGGAGATTCAAGAGCGTTCCCGGCAGGATGCGGCCATAGGCCGTGACCACGAAGAGGTCGGCGTTGTAGGCGCGCAGTTCGTCAAGGAACTCCGCGGTGCGGATCTTGGTGGGCTGGAGCACCGGGATACCGTGGGCCAGGGCCACTTCCTTCACCGGCGTGGGGGCGAGTTTCCTGCCGCGTCCCTTGGGCCGGTCGGGCTGGCTCACCACCGCCACCACGTTCTCCCCATGGTCGATGAGGGCCTGAAGCGAGGGCACCGCAAAGGCCGGCGTGCCCATGAAGAGGATGCGGTAGGGCGCACTCATGGCCTAATCCTTCTCCTGCGCCTGCTGTTCTTCCTCCTGGAGGAGTTTCTTGAGCTTCTTCTTGTAGAGGGAGCGTTTGAGCGAACTGAGGTGGTCGATGAAGAGGGTGCCGTGGAGGTGGTCCAGTTCGTGCTGGATCACCCGGGCGTAGAAGCCCTCGGCCATGAATTCCATGGGCTGGCCCTGGAGATCCTGGGCCTTGACCCAGACGCGCTCGAAGCGTTTCACGTCGGCAAAGTATTCCCGCACGCTGAGGCACCCCTCTTCGTCCACCTGCGCCCCCTCACTCTTGATGATCTCGGGGTTGGCGAGGACGATGAGGTTTTTGGGCTGCTCCTTGGGGCTCACGTCGATGACGCAGAGCATGAGCGGCACGCCGATCTGCGGGGCCGCCAGCCCCACGCCCGGCGCGGCGTACATGGTCTCGGCCATGTCGGCCACCAGGGCCTCGAGTTCGGGACCGAAGTCGGTGACCGGCTTGGCGGTCTCCTTGAGGCTTGCCACGGGATATTTGACAATGGGACGGATGGCCATGGGGTATGCGCTCTCCGGAGGGATTGGCTCAGATCGTGAATAATATCGAATCTATAACATGTTTTCCGGATCAACGTCCAGCGTCAATTTGACCGCGGAACTGCCGGCACGCTGCGGAGAGAGGTCGAGGAGGTGCTGGCAGAGGGCGTGGAGCGCCTCGATCTGGCCGCATTTTAGCAGGAGCTGCCAGCGGTAGTGGTTGCGAATCCTGGCCAGCGGCGCCGGCACCGGCCCCAGGATCTCGACTTTGCCGGCGGCCTTTTTCCGCGCCGCGTTGCTAAGCTGTTCGGCGAAGGCCCGCACCTGGGCCTCGTTCTCCCCTTCGAGCCGCAGGTTGATGAGGCGGGAGAAGGGCGGATAGCCCAGGCGCTGGCGCAAGGCGATCTCCTTGTCGTAGAGGCCCTGGTAGTCGTGGGCCTGGGCCAGGGCCACGCTGTAATGGCTGGGCTGGTGGGTCTGGACGATGACCCGCCCCTTCTCCTCCCCGCGTCCGGCCCGGCCCGTGACCTGGGCCAGGAGCTGGAAGGTGCGCTCGCCGGAGCGGAAGTCGGGGATGCCGAGGCCCGCGTCGGCCCAGACGATGCCGACAAGGGTCACCCGCGGGAAGTGGTGGCCCTTGGTGATCATCTGGGTGCCGACCAGGATGTCGATCTCGCCGGCGTGGACCGCCTTGAGGACCGCGAGATAGTCGCGGCGGTTCCGGGTGGTGTCGCGGTCGAGCCGGGCGATCCGCGCCTTGGGCAGGAGTTCTCTCAGTTCCGCCTCGATCCGTTCCGTGCCGAACCCCACCGGGACCAGCGAACCGGAGCGGCAGTTGGGGCAGACGATGTCGGCCCGCGAGGCATAGCCGCAGTAGTGGCAGAGCAGCTCCCTGCGCCCCTTGTGGAAGGTGAGGCTCACCTGGCAGTGGCGGCACTGCATGGTCTGGCCGCACTCCTGGCAGAGCATCAGGTTGGCGAAACCGCGGCGATTGAGGAAGAGGAGCGACTGCTGGCCTGCGGCGAAGTTCCGGCGCAGGGCCTGGGTGAGCTGGGGCGAGAAGAGCGGCGGCCGGCCGGAGACGGTCTTGATCGCCTGAAGGTCCACGACCTCCACCTCGGGCAGCGGCCTCTCCTCCACCCGTTTGGCCAGGGTGAGGAGGCGGAACTTGCCGCTCTGCGCCTGATGAAAGGTGGTGACGGCCGGGGTGGCGGAGCCGAGCAGAACCACGGCCTGCTGCATGCTGCCGCGCAAGAGGGCGAGATCGCGGCCGTGGTAGCGGAGGCCATCCTCCTGCTTGTAGGCACTGTCGTGCTCTTCATCGACGATGATGAGCCCCGGCTCGGGCAACGGGGCAAAGAGGGCGGAGCGGGCCCCGATCACCACCCTGGCCTCGCCGCTGGCGATGCGGCTCCACTGGTCGAAGCGCTCGCCGCTACTGAGACCGCTGTGGATCAGGGCCACCTGGTCGCCGAAGCGGGAGTAGAAATGGGCCTCGAGCTGGGTGGCCAGGGCGATCTCCGGCACCAGCACCAGCACCTGGCGGCCTTGGGCCAGGGTCGCCTCGGCGGCGCGGAGATAGACCTCGGTCTTGCCGCTGCCGGTCACCCCATGGAGCAGGAAGGGGGCGAAGCGGCGGGCCTCGATCTCCGGCAGGATGGCGGCCAGGGCCGTCTGCTGTTCCTCGGTGAGCTGGACCGGCGGCGGGAAGAAGGGCGGCGGCTCGCCAAAGGGATCGCGGAAAAGGCGGCGTTCTTCCAGCACCACCAGCCCTTTTTCGGCCAGGGTTTTGAGAGCTGGCCCGGCGCCGGGATATTCCCTGGTCAGCTCCCGCCGGGGGATGGCCCGTGGCTCGCTGGTGGTGAGGGCATTGAGCAGGTCGAGGGTCTTTTGTTCCGAGGGTTTCAGCTTGGGGCTTGGGCCTTGGCTGCGCGCCACCATCTGGACGACGACCTCGGTTTTTGCCCGGCTCGATTCCTCGCTGACCACCGCGGCGCATTCCAGCCAGCCGCTGCGCTGCCACTGGTTGCAGAGTTTTTTCTCCGGCCCGGTGAGTACCTTGGCCGTGGCCGCCGGGGTGAGGCTGCCGTGGGCAAGGAGGTCGGCGAGCCAGGAGGGTACGCCCTCGTTGGCCTGGTGGTCGGCAAGGGGGGCGCGGCCTGCCTCGGTGAGGGTCAGTTGGCGTTTGCTCTGGCGGGTGAGGCCGCCTGGCAGGGCGGTCTTGATCACCTCGCCCAGGGGGTGGTGGTAATAGCGGCTGATCCAGCGGAAAAAGGGGATCATGGTGGCCGGGAAAAGGGGGGCCTGGTCGAGCAGTTCGCGGGCCGGCTTGGCGGTGGTGCCTTCGGGCGGCGCTTCGGCAAAGCCGAGGAGATAGCCCGTTACCTGGCGGTTGCCCAGGGGCACCAGGAGCCGCTGGCCAGGGAGAAGCGTCTCCGCGCCAGGGGGCGGGGCGTAGGTGAGGGTCTGGTGGATCGGGGCGGCCACCGCCACTTCGAGGTATGTGCCGGGAGATGGGGGCATGATGGTGCTTGGCCCGTTTCTGTGAGGATATTTTCGCGCTTCTGCCGGGGTACGTCGCCTGCCAGGGAAATATTTTCGTTCATTTTCTTTGCGTGCCCAAAGAAAACGAACCAAAAGAAAGGGCACCCGATCACTTGGCCCGCCGGAGGCGGGCTGCCCGGCGCTCCTCGATCAGGCCGGGCGCGGCGGAACTCGGGCTTCGCCCTCAGACAGTCCTCGCGCTTTTCCGTCCTGCTCTACGGTGCTCGGCTGCGTGAGACGGGACTGTTGTCGAGGCCGTTTTACAGCGTACCGCAGACCTTTTTGAGATGCTGCTTGAAGTCGCCGGCCAGGGTCGGGTGGCGCAGGGCAAAGGCGACGATCGCCTTGAGGTAGCCGAGCTTGTCGCCGGCATCGAAGCGGGTGCCCTGGAACTCGTAGGCATACATGGCGCGCTTCTTGGCCAGGGCCTGGAGGGCGTCGGTGAGCTGGATCTCGCCGCCGTGGCCCGGCGTGGTCTGCTCCAGCAAATCGAAGATCTCGGGATGCAGGAGGTAGCGGCCGATGATGGCGCGGTTCGAGTCGGTGGTGCCGGGGGCCGGCTTTTCCATCATCCGCTCCACTCGATGGAGCCCTGGGCGGACACTCTCGCCCTCCACGATGCCGTAGAGGTGGGTCTCGTTTTCCGGCACCTGCTGGATGGCGATTACCGACTCCTCGAATTCGTCGTAGAGGTTGAGCATCTGCTGGCAGCAGGGGGTCTCGGAGAGGACCAGGTCGTCACCCAACAGCACGAGGAAGGGCTCGTTGCCGATGACGTTTCGCGCGGTCCAGATGGCGTGGCCGAGGCCGAGCGGCTTTTTCTGGCGGACCGAGATGATGTCGATCAGGTTCGAGATGTGGCAGATCTCCTCGCAGATCTCCAGCTTGTTCTTCTGGCGCAGCAGGGTGTCGAGCTGGAAGTCGTAGTCGAAGTGGTTCTCGATGGCCGACTTGCCCTGGCTGGTGACAAAGACGATCACCTCGATGCCCGAGGCCACCACCTCCTCGACGATGTACTGGATGGTGGGGCGATCGACGATGGTGAGCATCTCCTTGGGGATCGCCTTGCTGGCCGGCAGAAAACGGGTGCCGAGGCCGGCGACCGGGATGACTGCCTTGCGTACTTTCATGGGGAATCCTTTCAGCCTGGTATTTGTGCGGGAAAAGCGCCGCATTTCCGGTATAGTATGTCCAACAATCCCAAGTGGCAGGCTATTGTACCATGCATCCGCTGGAAAGAAAGGTCGAAAAGATTCTCAAGGGTGAGAAACTGCTGGCATCCGGGGAGGTCGTGGTGGTTGGGGCCTCGGCCGGCCCGGATTCCCTGGCCCTCTGGCATCTCCTCCTGGCCCTGGCCGGGCGCTTCCGGCTGACCCTGATCGCCGCCTATGCGGACCACGGCCTGCGGCCGGACGAAACCGCGGCCGAGGCGGAATTGGTCCGTAAGGCCGCGGCCGCCGCTGGCATGGCCTGCGAGATCGGCACCCTGCCGGTGCGCGAGTATGCCAGGGCCGAGGGACTCTCCCTCGAACACGCGGGCCGCGAATTGCGCTACCGCTTCCTGCGGGAGGTGGCGGCCCGCCACGGCGCACGCCGCATCGCCGTGGGCCACACCGCCGACGACCAGGCCGAGGAGGTGCTTTTGCGCCTCATCCGCGGCACTGGTCGCGCGGGGTTGAGCGGCATGGTCCTGCAACGCGGCGAGATCATCCGGCCGCTCCTTGCCATCTCGAAAGAAGAATTGCTCGCCTATCTTGCCGACCGGAACATCGCCTACTGTCGCGACCGCTCCAACCGCGACCGCCGTTACCTCCGCAACCGGGTCCGCCTCGATCTTGTGCCCTGGCTGGAGGAACACTGCAACCCGGGCGTGCGCCAGACCATCCGGCAGACCGCCATTGTGCTCCAGGCCGAGGAGGAGCTGCTTGCGGAACTCACCGTTGCGGCGTGGCCGAAGGTGGCCGCCGAGGACAACAACGGCCTGCATCTGGCCTGTGCGGCCCTGCGTGCCCAACCGTTGGCGCTCCGGCGTCGTTTGCTGGAGAAGGCCCTGCTCCGGTGCGGCGCTGCGCCCTCCTTTCGCGCCATCGGCCAGCTTTTGCATCTGGCAGCGGCGCCGTCGGGCCGGCTCCACCTCGGCCAGGGGCTGCGGGTGTGGCGCCAGGGCGATAGCCTCTCCTTCGGCCGTCCCCAGGGCCGTACCCGGCAACGCGGCGATCTGCTGGAGCCGCCGGCCTCTTTCCGGGTGGAGGTGCCGGCTCCTGGCCGCTACGAACTGCCGGCAATCGGCAAGGTGCTCGTGGTGGAGTTGCCCGGCGTGGTGGAGGCGCCTCCCGCCCGGGGCGTCCTCTTCCTCGACGCGGCTCGCGCCCCCTTCCCGTGGGTGGTGCGCAGCATGGCCCAGGGCGACCGCTTTCACCCCCTGGGGGCTCCGGGACGGCGCAAGCTCTCCGACTTCCTCACCGA
>JBFLYY010000077.1:0-9301 GCA_040756495.1 Thermodesulfobacteriota bacterium
CCGCTGCCGGGCGGGCAGGAGAGAAAACGATGGAGGGCGCATGAAAAAGGTGTTCGTCCTGGCCCTGTTCTTCCTCGGCAACGCCGCTGTCGCCGTGGCGGCGGAGCCGTTGACCCTGGCGGAGGCACTGGCCGTCGCCGGCAAGAACCATCCCCAGATCGAGGAGGCCGCAGCAACGCGGAGGGCCGCCGCGGCGCGGGTCGAGCAGGCCGGCGCGAACTACTGGCCGCGGGTGGATCTCGCCGCCGACTGGAGCAAAGGGGATGCCTATCTCACCGCCCTGGGCGCCATCCGGGAGACCGAGTTTTCTTCGACCGCCGTGGTGGTGCGCCAGAACATCTACGATTTCGGCCGCACCGCCGGCGCCAGGGCCGCGGCCAAGGGCGCCAGGGAGGCGGCCGAGGAAGGGGTGGGGCTCTCTCTCCAGGACGTGGCCTTCCGGCTCAAGGCCGCCTGGTACCTGGCCCTGGCCGCCGAGGAACAGGTGGGGGCCAGCCGGCAGACCGTGGCCGCGAGGGAAAAACTGGCCCGGCAGGCAGCGGAGTTTTTCCGCCACGGCATCCGTTCCAGGGTGGAGGTGGCCCGGACCGAGGCAGCGCTTTTCGCGGGCAAAAGCCTCTTGATCCGGGCGGAAAACAACCGGGAGCTTGCTCGCCTCGAACTGGCCCACGCCATGGGCGTGGAGTCCCTGGGCGCAAGGTCGCTGGCTGCGTCGGAAACCATGACGGCAAACGTGCCGGCCGATGTGGCTGCCTTGCGGGAGGAGGCACTGGCCGCGCGGAAGGAGTTGAAACGGCTGGCCGCGCTCAAGGAATCGGCGGCCGGGGCGCTGCAATCGGCGTGGAGCGGCCATCTTCCCACCCTGTCCGGTGTCGCGAGTTACGGGGACGCCGGCCAGAGCGCCTTGCCGGAAGGAGAGGTCTGGAGCGTGGGCGTCACCCTCTCGCTGCCCATTTTTTCCGGTTTCGCCACCCGGGGTCAGGTGCGGGAGGCCAGCGCCAACCTGGAGGGGCTTTCGGCCCAGCAGCGGAACCTGCGGCTCCAGATCGTGAAGGAGGTGGAATCGGCCTGGCTGGGGGTACGGGAGGCCGAGGCAAGGCTTCTCGCCAGCGCCAAGGAGGCGGCCGCGGCGCAGGAGAGCGAACGGCTCGCCACGGAGCGCTATCGGGAAGGGGTGGGCACCACCATCGACGCGGTGGATGCCCAGGCCCAGGCCTTGAATGCGGAAACGGCGAGGATTCAGGCCGAATACGACCGGGCCATCGCCCTGGCGCGGCTGGATCGGGCCCTGGGCCGGTAAAGGCGGCAGAGGAGAAGCGTGATGCAAATCGGAATGATGCTGCGGAAGCGAAAAAAAACAGTGGTGGCGCTGGCCGGCGTTCTGGCTCTGCTGGCGCTGCTTCGGCTTACGATCCTCGGCCCGCCCCGGGTTGAGAGAGTACGGCCGGTCAAGCGGGATCTCGTGGCCACGGTCTATGGCAACGGCACGGTGGAGGCCAAGGAGGTGGTCAACGTCGCCGGCAAGATCACCGGCCGGATCGTTCTGGTTGGCGCCGACCAGGGGGATATGGTCCGGCGCGGGCAGCTGCTGGCGCGGCTCGATACGAGCGAACTCGAGGCCCAGCACCGCCAGGCCCGGGCCAGCCTGGCGCTGGCGGAAAGGAATGCGGCCCGCTTCAGGGCCCTGGTCGCCAAGGAGCTGGTCTCGCGGCTGGAGGCGGAACAGTATGAAACCGCCTTCCTGCTGGCCAGGGAGGCGGCGGTCGCCAGCCGTTCCCGGTTGGCGGATGCCACCATCGTGGCGCCGGCGGACGGGATCGTCATCCGCCGGCTGCTGGAGCCGGGCGCCACGGTCACCGCCGGGGTGCCGATCTTCCTCCTTGCCGATCCGCAAACCGTGTGGGTCAAGGCCAATGTGGACGAGTCGCAGCTCGCCGGGCTGGCGCCGGGGCAGCAGGCCGTCATCAGCCTCCGTTCGGCGCCGGGCGAGAAAATTCCCGGCCAGGTCGTCCGCCTGGGCCGGGAGAGCGACCGGGTCACCGAGGAGCTGGAGGTGGACGTGGCCTTTGCCCGGCCGCGGCCGGAGTTCCGCCTCGGCGAGCAGGCCGAGGTCTGGATCACTGCCGGCAGCCGGAGTGACGTCGTGGCGCTGCCCAAGGGCGCGGTGGTCCTTCGCGAGGGAAGACGGGGCGTCTGGCTCATCGACAAGGGGCGGCTCCGTTTCCGCGCCATCACCACCGGCATCGAGGACCGGCAGGGGATGATCGAGGTGGTCGCCGGAATTGGCGAACAGGAGAGCGTGGCCCTGGCCCCGCCCGAGAAGATGCTGCGCTTCGGGGAAGGGCAGCGGGTGCGGGTAACGCCATGAATCTGGCGCTGCGCGACATCCGCCACCACCGGAACCGCTTTGTCCAGACCTGCATCGGCCTGGGGCTGCTCCTCGGCGTGGTCATGAGCATGGGCGGCATCTACCGGGGGCTTTTTGCCGACGCCACCGCGGTTCTGAACGCCACCACCGCGGATCTCTGGGTGGTGCAGCAGGATACCGCCGGCCCCTTTGCCGCCACCTCGCGGATTCCCGAGGACGTCAAGTACCGCATCCGGGCGGTGCCGGGCGTGGCGCAGGCCTCGGCCCTCTCCTTCCAGAACATCCAGGGCGAACGCCACGGCAAGCCCTTCCGTTTCTTCCTGGTGGGCTACGAGTTGGGCGGCCTGGGCGGGCCGCCGGTGATCGTGGCGGGACGCGCCATCCGGCAGAAACACTACGAGATCGTGGTGGATCGCGCCCTGAAGGTGCCCATCGGCGAGAGGCTCCGCCTGGCCGACAACGACTATACCGTGGTGGGCCACACCGCCCGCATGGTCTCCTCGGCCGGCGACCCGGTGGCCTACGTGACCCTGGCCGATGCCCAGAAGATCCAGTTCCAGGACGACGACAACGCCGTCCGCAACAACCGGGCCAGGCTGGAGGAGCAGATCAGTCGTCTGCCCTATCTGGCGCCGAGTCAGGCGAGCCAGTTGACCCCGCAGGTGGCCGGGATTGTTGGTTCCACCCACATCGCCAACACCGTGGTGGCGCGGCTCTCTCCCGGCGCCGACCTGGCCCTGGTGCAGGAGCGGATCAGCCGCTGGAACCATTTCCGGCCCCTCTCCGCCCAGGATCAGGTGCGCATCCTCACCGAGGGTATGATCAAGCAGGCCAAGATGCAGCTCGGCCTTTTTCGCACCCTGCTGCTCATCATCTCCGGGGTCATCATCTCCCTCATCATCTACACCATGACCCTGGACAAGCTCCGGGTCATCGCCACCCTGAAATTGATCGGCACCAGAAACCGGGTGATCGTGGGCCTCATCCTCCAGCAGTCGCTCCTCATGGGGCTCATTGCCTATGCGGTCGGCTACGTGCTCATCAGCCTCACTTACGAGAAGTTCCCGCGCCGGGTGGAACTGGTACCGTCCGACCTGGCGGGGCTCTTCGTCATCGTGCTCGCGATCTGCGTTGCCGCGAGCCTGGTGGGCATCCGCAAGGCGTTGCGGGTGGAGCCGGCCGAGGCGCTGGGGGGATAACGATGTACGCGGTAACGATCGAAAAACTGACCAAGATCTACGGCAGCGGCGACACCGAGGTGGTGGCCCTGAGCGATGCCACCTTCGACGTGGCCCCTGGCGAGCTGGTGGCGATCCTCGGCCCCTCCGGCTCCGGCAAGACCACGCTGCTCACCACCATCGGTCTCGTCACCGAACCGACCCGCGGCCGGGTGGTGCTCGACGGCGAGTTGATCGTCGAGAACGGCTGGCCCGCCGGGCTCGATCTCAAAAGGGTGCGCCGGGAAAAGCTCGGCTTCATCTTCCAGCACCACAATCTGATCCCCTTCCTCACCACGGTGGAGAACGTGATGATCGCCCTCGAAAACAACGGGGTCCGGCCTTCCGAGGCGCGGGAACGGAGTGTGGAGTTGCTGCGGAGCCTTGGTCTGGGCCATCGCCTCGATCATTATCCGGCCCTTCTTTCCGGCGGCGAGTCCCAGCGCACCGCCATTGCCAGGGCCCTTGCCAACCGGCCCCGGGTGATCCTGGCCGACGAGCCCACGGCCGCGCTCGACACCGAGAACGGCAAGAACGTGATGCGCCTTTTGAAGAAACTCGCGGTGGAGAACGATTCCGCCATTCTGGTGGTGACCCACGACCACCGGATGGTGGAGGGATTCGACCGCATCTTCGAGGTGAACGACGGCCGCATCGTGAACGAGCGGCGCAACGGAGCCGGCAGTTAGCAGGATGTTGCCAAAGTCATTCCCGACCTTTTGCAACGACGAACGCGCGGAAATTGGCGCTCCATCCCCGGGGCGCATGCAGGCTGCCGGAAAACAAGTTTTGCAACGGCCCCCTAGCCCGGCGGCGGAAGAGCGGCTCAGGGCAGGCGGAGTTCCGGTGCTGTCTGCTGCGGAAAGAGGTCGCTCATCGCCTGGGAAACGGTGTCCAGGGTCACCGGCTTCATCAGGAATTTGCGGATGCCGCTTGCCAGGGCCTTGTTCTCGTCCACGGTCTCGCTGTGGCCGGTGGCCATGATGATGGGGAGGTCGGGCCTTATCTTGAGCACCTCGGTGGCCAGTTCGATGCCGGTGAGTTGCGGCATGGTCTGGTCGGTGACCAGCAGGTCGAACCTGCCCGGCGCGGCCCGAAAGGTCTTCAGGGCCTCCTCGCTGTCGGTGAAGCCTACCACCGTGCAGCCCAGCCGCCTGAGGGTGTATTCCCCCAGAACCACGTTGAGCCGGATGTCGTCCACCAGGAGCACCGTGCAGTTGAAACGGGGCAGATGAGCCTGCGGGTCGGCGGTCGTTTCGGCCAGGGCCGCCGATTCCTCATGGACCGGAAAAAAGAGGGTGAAGGTGCTGCCTTCGCCCACCACGCTGCGCACCATGATGGCGCCCTGGTAGTTCTGGACGATGCCGTGGACGATGGCCAGGCCGAGGCCGGTTCCTTCCCCCTCTCCCTTGGTGGTGAAATAGGGCTCGAAGATGCGGGGGAGCGTCCCCTCGTCGATTCCCTGGCCGGTATCGGCCACAATGAGGCGCACATACCGTTTCCCCGCCACCAGTTCCGGGACTTCGGCGCGTATGGCCGGCGTCGGGTCGGCCTCGATCTCGTCGAGTTCCACGCTCAGGATGCCGCCGCGTTCCCGCATGGCATGGTAGGCGTTGGTTCCGAGGTTCATGATGATCTGGTGGATCTCGGTGGAGTCGGCCAGCACCGCCGAACACCTGGAATTGATCCTTTCGCGGAAGGCGATGGTGGTCGGCAGGGTGGAACGCAGGAGCTTCAGCGCCTCCTTGAGCAGGTATTGCACCCGCAACGGCTTGCGTTCCGGGGCGTTGTGGCGGCTGAAGGTCAGGATCTGCTTGACCAGGGAGGCGGCCGAGATGCCGGCATCCTTGATGGCGGCGGCGAACTGGTGGTGTTCGCTCCCCTCCGGCAGGGAGTGGAGCAGCAGGCTTGCGTAGCCGAGAATCGCCTGGAGCATGTTGTTGAAATCGTGGGCGATGCCGCCGGCCAGGGTGCCGATGGCCTCCATCTTCTGGGATTGGCGGAGCTGGGCCTGCAACCTCAGCCGTTCCCCCTCCGCCTCCACCCGTTTCGAGATGTCGAGAAAACTCTCCAGGAGGCAGGGGCGGCCGTTGAGTTCGAGCTGGACCACCGATTTCAGGATGGGCAGTTCGCGGCCGCAGGACTGGAGCAGGGCCTGTTGGGAGTTGTCGATGGTCTGGCCCAGGTCGAGGAGGGGGCATTGCTCCTTGTCCGCCGGGCAGATGAAGCGGTGGCACCGTCGGCCGACGATCTTCTGGGGCGGCAGCCCGATCAGTTGGCTGGCGACCGCGTTGACGTCGGTGATCTTGCGGCTCTCCATGTCGATGATGACGATGCCGGCCTGAACCGTGTCGAAGATGGCCTCAAGCCGCATGTTGCTGGAGACGACCGCCTTTACCGCGGCCTTGTGTTTTTTCCTGACCCGCAGGGCGGCGATGCCGAAGGAGAGATCCGCCGCCAGTTCGGAGAGGAATTCGACCTCCTCCTGGTCGAAGGCGTTGGCCTCGTCGGTATGCAGGGTCAGCGCGCCGATGATCTCCTTGTCCACCGAGAGGGGGAGGGCAATGGCAAAGCGGTGGCCGCCCAAGGATTCTTCCCGCCCTTCCCGGGCCAGGGTGACCTGCCCCTCATGGATCGCTCTCGCGGTCGGGCTTTGCCCGGTTGCGCCTGTCTCCGTCCAGCGCGTCCGGAGTTTGCGCAGGGTATCGCCCTGGGCGCCGCAGGCCGCCACGACGCGGATCGAACGCGCCTGGTCGTGGCTGGCATAGCCGACCCAGGCCAGCGGGTAGCCGCCCTCCTCCGTCAGGATCTGGCAGACCCTGGCGAGCATCTCCTTTTCGTCGTGGGCGCGGACCAGCGTCTGGTTGCAGCGGCTGAGCGTGCGGTAGGCCCTGTTGGCCCGGACGATTTTGGTTGCGGCAAGGCGGGGGGCGGTGATGTCGGAGACCAGGGCGTCGTATTCGATCAGTTGCCCGTTTTCGTCGTAATGGGGCACCACCGTGTTGCGGACCCAGCGGATGGAGCCGTCCTTGTGGTGGATGCGGTGCTCGAAGGGGGGGATCTCCTGCCCGGCGAGCAGCCGGGCCATCTGTTCCGTCACCACGGCGCGGTCTTCCTCGTGGACCATTTCGAGCCAGAGAAAGGGGTTCCGCTCGTAGTCGTCCGGGGTGTAGCCGGTCACCGCAAAACTGCTGATGGAGTGGATCGTCCTGTAGGGGCGTCCCTCCTCGATCAGGACGGTGTAGGTATAATCCGTGGCCGCCCGGAGGAGATTCCTGTAGCGCGATTCCTCTTCGGGAAAGCGGGAGAAGCTCGGGGTCAGTATCGACCATTGCGCGTTGTTGCCGCTCATGGGTCACCCGTTTTGTTGCGTCGCGGGTCGCAGGTTGCCGTCTCGTCCTCGGTATGCCATGGCCGTCCTCAGTGGTGTATCTCGTAGCGTTGGAAATCGCCTTCCTGTGGATCGTTCTCCATGACCACCCGGTATCCTTTCCGGGGGTGTGAGAGCGGTTCCGGTTCCCGTCCCTTGTCCTCGTCGACGACCTGTTTGGCCAGGAGCACGGCGCCGGTCTCCTTGAGCTTTGGCAGGCTGCGCCTGGCGTTCTTGCGGCCCTCGCCGAGGGTCGCCCGCTTGGCCCCCTTGATTTTGAAGAAGCTGGCCGCTTCCAGCAACTGCTGGCCCTGGCTGGAGAGTTCCTCGCTGGTGGAGGCCATCTCCTCGCTGGCCGCGGCGTTCTGCTGGACCACCTGGTCGAGCTGGGCGATGGACTTGGCGTTCTGGGCAATGCCCTGGGCCTGTTCGTTGGCCGAGGCATTGATCTCCGCCACCAGGTCCGCGGTTTTCTGAATCTCCGGCACGGCCTCGGCAATGAGCGCCCCGGCCCGCTCGGCGATCTCGACACTGGCGCCGGCCATGCTGCCGATCTCCTTCGAGGCCTTCTGGCTCCGTTCCGCGAGTTTCCGCACCTCGGAGGCCACCACGGCAAAGCCCTTGCCGTGCTCGCCGGCCCTGGCCGCCTCGATGGCCGCGTTCAGGGCGAGCATGTTGGTCTGGCGGGAGATCTCCTCGATGATGAGGATGTCCTTGGCGATGTTGCGCATGGCGTTGACGGTCTCGTTCATGGCCTCGCCGCCCTTCTTGGCGTCGGCGGCCACCTTGTTGGCGATGGCCGCGGTCTGCTTGGCGTTGTCGGCGGTGTGGGCCACGGTGCTGTTCATCTCCTCCATGGAACTGGAGATCTGTTCCACCGAGGCGGCGGCCTCTGTGGCGCCCTGACTCATCTGGCCCGAGGAGGAGCTGATCTGCTCGCTGCCTGCTGCCACCTGTTCGGCCGCCTCCTGGCAATGGGTGGCGAACTGGGTGAGGTTTTCCACCATGGCGTTGAGGTTGTTCTTGATCTCGTTGAAGTCGCCGTTGTAGTTGTCGGCGATTTTTTCCGGGATGTCGCCCTTCGAAATGCGGTCCACGTATTCGGCCGCCACGTTCAGGGGGCCGATCACGGCATCGAGGGTCTGGTTGACGCCCTCGACGATCTTTCTGAAGTCACCCTGGTGCCTGGCGGCATCGGCGCGGGTGGCGAGCTTGCCGTCCTGCGCGGCCTGGGAGAGCATGTTGGCATCGTTGGCCAGGGCGTTCACCGCCGCGATACTGGTATTGAGGGAATCGGCAATGGTCCGGAACGTCCTGTGCACCTCCGCCGTATCGTCATCGGCGGGTGCGGGCGTGACGGTACAGGAAGTGTTTCCCTGAGCGAGTTCTTTCAGGCTGCAAACGACCTTTTCGGTTTCGGCATTCTGGTAGTCGGCAATCTTCTTTGCCAGACGAGCCGCCTTTTTGATGGCGGTCTGGTCGCTCACCACCTCGAAGACGCCGATGATCTTGCCCTGTTCGTCACGGAGCGGGACACCGCTGTAGGCGATGTCGAGGTCAACTCCGGCGGCCGGGTGCGCATCGGTTTCCGAACTGGCTACCCGACCGTCTCTTATGGCTTGGCCGCAGGCGCAGCGCTCGGTTTTGCAATCCGAAGTTCTGAAATGGTCGTAGCACTTGGCGCCGATCAACTGGGTCGAGGTCTTGCCGCCGGCGCCGGCACCTGCCTCGTTGATGTATTGGACCGTGAATTCGTTGTCGATGATCATGGCCGGCGCGGGCATGGCGTCCAGCAGCCCCACCAGCCGCGATACGGTACTGTTGACCCCCTCGATAATTTTTTTGAAATCGCCCTGGTGCCTGGCGGCGTCGGCGCGGGTGAAAAGTTTGCCGGCAATCGCGGCCTGGGAGAGCATGTTGGCATCGTTGACCAGAGTGCTCACCGCCTCGATGCAGACGTTGAGGTTGTTCCTGATCTCGTTGAAGTCGCCGTTGTAGGAATCGGTGATCCTGGGCGGGATGTCGCCCTTCGAGATGCGGTCCACATACTCGGCCGCCACGTTCAGGGGGCCGATCACCGCGTCCAGGGTCTGGTTGATCCCTTCCACGATGCCGCGGAACTCGAAGTTGACCTTCTCCACCTCGCCCCGGGTGGCCAGTTGTCCCTGTGCCGCGGCCTCGGTCAGACGGCCGGATTCATCGAGCAGCGACTTGAGAATGCCGCTGACGTTCCGGTTGATGAAGAAGCCGATAAAGGCGGAGAGACAGATCACCAGCAGAATGGCCACGCCCATGGTCGCCTTGATCCGCGCGGTGGAGACGTCGGCGGTTTTGGCGCTTTCCTCG
>JBFLYY010000078.1:0-2505 GCA_040756495.1 Thermodesulfobacteriota bacterium
GTCGAGATCCGCCACTGCGGAGGCGCCGAGACCGCGATGCGGCAGTGGCTCATGGCCGCCGACCATTACAGCGCTCAGGGCGACGGCAACCTCGGGGCCCGGCTCTGCCGCGCCTTTGCCGATGCCTTTGCCCGTGGGCAACGGCCGGTGGTGGCCATCGGCGCCGACTGCCCGGCCCTGACCGAGAGCCACCTCGCCGCGGCGCTGGCCGGCCTGGCCGATCGCGACCTGGTCCTGGGGCCGGCCGCGGACGGCGGCTATTATTGCATCGCCCTGAAGGCCCACCAGCCGGAACTCTTCACCGCCATCCCCTGGGGCAGCGCGAACGTCCTCCGGGAGACGCTGGCCCGGGCCACGGCCCTCCATCTCGACCACCTGTTGCTGGAGACCCTGCCCGATGTCGATCGCCCCGAAGACCTCATCCATCTCGGTCATCATCCCGGCCCGCGATGAGGAGGCGGCCCTGCCCGCCACCCTGGCCGCCCTGGCCGGGGAAAAGGTGCACGAGGTCGTCGTGGCCGACGGCGAGAGCCGGGATACCACCGTGGCCGTCGCCCGCCACCATGGCGCCACCGTGGCCGCCTGCCCGCCGGGGCGCGGCCGGCAACTCAATGCCGGGGCCGCCCTGGCCAGCGGCGAGATCCTCTTCTTCCTCCACGCCGACACCCTGCCGCCAGCCGGCTTTGCCGCCGAGATCCGGCGGGTGCTCGCCACGCCAGGGGTGGTTGCCGGCGCCTTCCGGCTCGGTATCGCCGGAGAACAGCCGGCGCTGCGGTGCATCGAGTTCGGCGCCAACCTGCGGGCCAGGTTGTTCGGACTGTCCTATGGCGACCAGGGGCTCTTCCTGCGGGCCGCGGACTTCCGCAACCTGGGCGGCTTCCGCGAGCTGCCGCTTTGCGAGGACGCGGAGCTGATGGGGCGGTTGCGGCGCCTGGGCAAAATCCGCCTCGCCCGCACGGCGGTGCGCACTTCGGCCCGGCGCTGGCTTCGCCTCGGGGTTCTGCGGACAACGTGGCGGAATCAGTTAGTGCTGCTGGGCTTTCTGCTGGGAATCTCTCCCGACCGCCTTGCCCGCTGGTATCGGCGCTGAAGGCGGCATCTTGGCCGAGGGGAGAATCGCCGGCGGCGCCTTGGGCAGGAACTGGCCCTGGAGCCGCTCGTCGCGGATGAAGACCAGGAAGTGGCGGGAGGTGGCGGAGAGATAGGGCGCGGTCAGGGAATGGCGGAGCATCGGGTCGCTGGCGGCGACGAAACCGGTGAAGGCCATGAAAAGGACCGAGGCGAGGATCACCGCCTTGCTGAGGCCGAAAAGGCCGCCCATCAGCCGGTCGAACCAGCCGAGGAGCGAGACGCTCATCACCTTGCGCAGGCCGAAACCCAGGGCGATGATCGCCAGATAGACCAGGAAAAAGAGCAGGGCGTAGGTGACGAGAAAGCTGAGGCGCGAGGGAATGTAGGGTTCGAGCACCGCGCCGAGCTGGCGGTAGTAGCGGCCGGCGGCGATGAAGCCGAGGATCAGGGCACAGAGCGAGGCGAGCTGGCGCATGAGGCCGACCCAGATACCACGGGCCAGAAAGATGAGAAGAATCGCGAAGACGCCGGCGTCGAGGAAGTTCATGGCTGGTTTCCTCTTACCAGAAAAACTTTTTTCGCCTAAAATAGCAAGAAGTTTGGCGGGCCGGCCGCGGGGTTGCGGCCTCCTTCCCGCCGCTCACCCCAGCCGGACCGGCCATGACGCCCTTCCCTGACGGACACCCCCTCGTTGCCCCGCTTGCCACCCTGCCCGCCGCCGCGTGGGCCGCGCTGCCAGGGTCCGACGCCCCCGTGGCCATGAGCCGCCTCGACCTCGCCCCGCTGGCCGCCCCCCTCGCCCCGTCGCAACTGGCGGCGATCCTCGGCCCCGCGGAGCTGGCACGCTATCACGCCTTCCCCTTTCCCAAGCGGCAACAGGAGTGGCTGGGCGGCCGTCTCGCGGCCAAGGAGGCGGTCCGCGAACTGCTCATGGCCCTCGGCCGCAAACCGCGGGCAGCCGCCGAGCTTGTCATCGCAAGCGACCCGGCAGGCAGACCGCTGCTTGAAACAGCGGGACTTCCCCGCCCCATCCACCTTTCCATCTCCCACAGCCACGGCCAGGCCGCGGCCCTGGCCGGCCTCTCCCCCTGCGGCATCGACCTGCAACTCTGCACGCCGACCGTGGTCCGGGTCGGGGAACGGTTCGCCACGGCGGCGGAATCGGCGCTTCTTCGCGCGGCTCTGGCCGGGCTGACCGAAAGGGAGCGACTCACCCTCCTCTGGGCGGCCAAGGAGGCGCTGCGCAAGATGGTGCCGACCAGCCCCCTGCTTGGCTTCCATGAGGCCCTGCTCACGGAAATCCGGCCTGCCGGCATTGCCCATCTTTTTCTTTTCTCGGCCGGCAAAATATGCCACAATGCGTCCCACCCTGTGCGGGTGGTGGCCGCCGTGGTGGGCGAACACGCCCTGGCCGTCAGCCTCCTGCCCCCAACA
>JBFLYY010000079.1:0-10869 GCA_040756495.1 Thermodesulfobacteriota bacterium
CGGGCCTCGGTGGCCTTGGCCACGGCCACCGAGGCGGGAACCACTCCTGCCTGCTGCCCTGCCTCATCGATGAGTCGAACCTCGCCGCTGATCTGGTCGTTTACCCGCGCCCGCACCTCTTTGCCGCCGGCCGGGGCCTTCTTCTGGGGTTTGATAAGGTGCCTCCTTCGCTCAATGAATCTACAACCGGATCGGGCATCATACCACCCGAAAGCGGTTTCGCCAACCTTCTCGTTTTACGCCGCGGGATAGGCCTGCCGCTGGGCCGCGCTCTCCTTCGCCACCAGGGCGACGAAATCGGCGAGCGGCATGGCGGGCAGGTTCTGGCCGTCGCGGAGCCGCACGGTCACCTGGCGCTCCGCCACCTCCTTGTCGCCCACCACCAGCATGTAGGGGATCTTCTGGACCTGGGCCTCGCGGATCTTGTAGTTCAGTTTCTCGTTGCGGCTGTCCTTTTCGACCCGCACCCCGGCCCGGCGCAACTCCCTGTAAATCTCCTCGACGTAGTCGAGCTGGGCGTCGGTGATGTTCAGGATCCGCGCCTGGATCGGCGCCAGCCAGACCGGGAAGGCCCCGGCATAATGTTCGATGAGCACGCCAAAGAAACGCTCGAGCGACCCCATCAGGGCCCGGTGGATCATGATCGGCTGATGCTCCTTGCCGTCCTCGCCGGTGTAGGAGAGGTCGAAGCGCTCCGGGAGGTTGAAGTCCACCTGGATGGTGGAGCACTGCCAGGCGCGGTTCAGCACGTCCTTGATCTTGATGTCGATCTTCGGGCCGTAGAAGACGCCCTCGCCCGGATCGAGCTGGTAGGCAAGGCCCTTCTTCTCCAAGGCGAGCTTGAGCGCGTTGGTGGCCTGCTCCCAGTGGTCGTCGCTGCCCACGTACTTCTCGGGGCGGGTGGAGAGGTAGATGTCGTACTTGTCGAAGCCGAAGGTGCGGAGGATGTGGAGATTGAGATCGAGGATATGGAAGATCTCCTCCTCCAGCTGGTCCGGCCGGCAGAAGATGTGGGCGTCGTCCTGGGTGAAGCCGCGTACCCGCATGAGGCCGTGGAGGGCACCGGTCTTCTCGAAGCGGTACACCGTGCCCAGTTCGCACCAGCGCAAGGGGAACTGGCGGTAGCTCCGCTTGTCCGACTTGTAGATGGCGATGTGGAAGGGGCAGTTCATGGGCTTCAACTGATACTGCACCTCCTCGATGTCCATGGAGGAGAACATGTTCTCCCCGTAGAAATCGAGATGGCCGCTCGTCTTCCACAGGTCGCGCCGGGCGATGTGCGGGGTAAAGAGCAGCTCGTAGTCGTTGCGGTAGTGCTCCTCCCGCCAGTAATCCTCGATGATTCGGCGCAGCAGGGCGCCCTTGGGCTGCCAGAGGATGAGGCCAGGACCGATCTGGTCCTGGATGGTGAAGAGTTCCAGCTCCTTGCCGAGCTTGCGGTGGTCGCGCTTCTTCGCCTCTTCCAGCTGATTGAGGTAGGCCTTGAGGGCCTTCGGGTCGAAGAAGGCGGTGCCGTAAAGGCGCTGCAGCATCTGCCGCTTCTCGTCGCCGCGCCAGTAGGCGCCAGCGAGTTTCACGATCTTGAAGGCCTTGAGCCAGCCGGTGTTGGGCAGGTGCGGCCCGCGGCAGAGGTCGGTGAAACCGCTCTGCTCGTAGAGGGAGACCGTTGCGACATCGAGTTCGCCGAGGAGTTCGACCTTGTACTTCTGCCCCCTGGCGGTGAAGAGGGCGACGGCCTCGGCCTTGGTCACCTCCCTGCGGACAAAGGGGGCGTTGGCCAGAACGATCTCGGCCATGCGCTGCTCGATCTTCTCGAAATCCTCGGGGGTGAAGGGGGTGGCCCGGTCGAAGTCGTAGTAGAAGCCGTCGTCAGTGGCCGGCCCGATTGCCACCTGAACCTCCTGGCCAAAGAGATCGAGCACTGCCTCGGCCATGACGTGGGCCGCGCTGTGGCGCAGGATCTCAAGCCCCTCGGCGCTTTCCGCGGAAACCGGCTCCAGTTCGCAGTCGACCGCGAGCACGGTGGAGAGATCGCGCACTTCTCCGCCCATCCGCACGGCCAGCGTCTGCTTGCGCTCCTTGTTGGAAAGGAGTTCTTTCAGCGCCTCCGCCGCGGTGGTCCCGGCTGGAATCTGTTTGGCTTCGCCCCCCTTGAGGGACACGGCTATCGTTGCCATCGCACCCTGCCGCGTGAAGCGGCCCTAAAATAAAACAAGCACATTGACCTGGTCAATCTGCCCGAGTAATGAGGCTTCGCAAGGGCTACGCCTTGCGAAGCCTGTATCGTCCGAAATGGTAGGCACGGGCGGATTCGAACCGCCGACCTCTTGCGTGTCGGGCAAGCGCTCTAACCAACTGAGCTACGCGCCTAGCGAAAACAGGGGCCGGACAGAACGGGGCGACACCCCCGCAACACGGCACCTTCAACCGGCAACCAAATACCAACAAAGCGCCATGGTGTCAAGGAGAAAAGCAGCGGGGCAGCCTCCCCGTACGTGGCGGCCTTTCCCCTTATCGGCGTGCCCGTCCCGTTTCTTGACGCGCCTCGATGGCATGGGAGAGGGTCAGCTCGTCGGCATGCTTGATGTCCATGCCCATGGGGATGCCGTAGGCAAGCCGGGTGACCTTGGCCTTGGTCCGTTCCTGAAGGAGCTTGATGAGAAAGGCGGCGGTGGCCTCGCCCGGCACGGTGGAACTCGTGGCGATCAGCACCTCCCGCACCTGCTGGCGGTTGACCCGGCCCACCAGGGCCTCCACCTTCAACTCCTCCGGGCCGATGCCGTCCATGGGCGAGAGAACCCCATGGAGAATATGATAGGTTCCCTTGTAGGCCCCGGTCTTCTCGATGGCCATGAGGTCGTCCGGCTCCTCCACCACGCAGACCAGGCCGCTGTCGCGGGCCGGATCCTGACAGAGGGCGCAGGGGTCGGTCTCGGAAAAGGCAAAGCAGTTGGCGCAGAGGGTGATGAGTTTGTGCAGCTCAACCAGGTCGCGAGCCAGATTCTGCGCCTCGCTGGCAGGCCGCCGCAACAGATGCAGGGCGAGCCGGGTCGCGCTCTTCTTGCCGATTCCGGGCAGGCGGTTGAGGTCGGCGATGAGCCGGGCTAGAGGCTGCGGCACCACGGCCATGGGCGTCCCCTAGAAGAGTCCGGGGATCTTCATGCCGCCGGTGAGCTTGCCCATCTCGGCCTGGATCATCGCCTCGGCCTTCTTCATGGCGTCGTTCACCGCCGCGACGATGAGATCCTGGAGCATGGCAGGGTCGTTGGGATCGATGACCTCCTTCTCGATGGCAAGGCGCACCAACTCGTGGCGGCCGTTCACCGTGGCCTGGACCATGCCGCCGCCCACGGAGGAGGAGGTCGTGCGGCCGGCGAGTTCCTCCTGCATCTGGGCCATCTTCTTCTGGAACTGCTGGGCCTGCTGCATCAGATGATTCATGTTCATGGGGTCGCTCCGCGTTACGCTACGCTGTGCTTCGCTTAATTAAGAATGCAGAATGGGAAAACAGCTCCCATTCCATCCATTCTTCATTCTGCATTCTTCGTTCTGCATTGTGCACTCTTCATTGCCTTATCACCGGCTTTTGGGGCCGGTGCGGATGCCGGTCACCTGGCCGCCGAAGATCTCGGCGGCCATCTGCACCAGGGGATCGCTGGCCAGGGCCCGCCGCTCCTCCTGGGGGGTCACCTCTTCGCCGGCATCGTCGCTCCTGGCGCCGCCCCGGCTCTGGATACGGACCACCAGGGTCTTCTGAAAGAAGTCCTGGGCGAACTCGACCAGGAGCCGCAGGTTGTCGTGCTCCTCAAGCATCTTGCACTCGGCGGGATCGTCGAACCTGATATGGAGTTCCGCCCCCTCCTCCTGAACCCCGACGGCCAGGCCGAGCACCTGGGCCATCCAGAGCTTGCGCTCCTTGACGTAGCGCAAAAATTCGTCCCAGTGGCGCCGGATATCGCGGAAGGGCTGGGCAGAAGACTCCGCCACAGGGGCTGGCTTCGGCGCGGGCGGGGCGGCTACGGGGCCTGACGCTTCACTTTTTTTTTGCGGGGCAGTGACCGGGGCCGTCGTAAAGGGCGCCGGCTCCGGCTCCCGCACCACGCCCACAGGGGCTGCGACAGGGGTCGCAACCCTGGTCGGCAGGGCCACCCCTTGGAGCAGGCCATCGAGGCGGCTCAAGAGTTCGCCGGCCGGCACCACCTGGCCCGCCTGCACCGCCTTGACCAGGGCCATCTCCATGGTCAGGCGCGGCCGCGAGGAGTATTGCAGCTCCTCGATCCCCTTGACCAGCAGGTTGAAATACTGAAAAAGGGTCTCGGCGCCGTGGTCGGCCGCGATCTCGGTGAGGGTCGCGAGTTCCCGGTCGGAGAGGTCAAGGAGCGGCCCAGGCTCCTTGACCGCCCGGACAATGGCGAGGGCCCGGAAATAGTGGAGCAGATCGCCGGCAAAGCGCTTGAGATCGATGCCGGCGCTGTAGCTCTGGTCGAAGAGGGCGAGGCTTGCTGCGAGATTGCCGGAAAGCAAGGCCCTTGCCAGCTTTTCAAAAACGGTGCGGTCGACCAGGCCCAGAACCTGGGTCACCTCGGCGACGCCGACCCGGCTGCCGCCGTAGGAGAAGATCTGGTCGAGGAGGCTCAAGCCGTCGCGCACGCTGCCCTCGGCCTCGCGAGCGATCATCTCCAGGGCCTGATCGTCGATCTCCACCCCCTCCGCCGCGGCCACCTTTTGAAAAAAGGCAAAGAGTTCGGTAAAGGGCACCCGCTTCAACTCGTAGCGCTGGCAGCGGGAGAGGATGGTGATGGGGATCTTGTGCAGCTCGGTGGTGGCGAACATGAAGTAGACATGGGCCGGCGGTTCCTCGAGGGTCTTCAACAGGGCGTTGAAGGCCTCCACCGTGAGCATGTGGACTTCGTCGATGATGATGATCTTGTACTTGGCGGTGCTGGGGAGAAAGCGGATGTTTTCCTTGAGTTCGCGGATCTCCTGGATGCCGCGGTTGCTGGCGCCGTCGATCTCGTGCAGATCGATGGCGGCGCCTGAGGTGATCTCCCGGCAGGATTCGCACTGGTTGCACGGCTGGTCCGGCGCGCCTTCCCGGCAGTTGATCGCCTTGGCCATGAGGCGGGCGAGCGTGGTCTTGCCGGTGCCCCGCACCCCGGAAAAGAGCATGGCATGGGCGACCCGGTTCAGACGCAGGGCGTTCTGCAGGGTGCGCACCACCGCGTGCTGGCCCACCACCTCGTCAAAGGTCTGGGGCCGCCATTTTCGCGCGAGGACAAGGTAGGACATGGGTTAAAAGGAATCGGCCTGGTCATGCCGGCGGATCATCCGGCGGCCGGAATCTTCAAAAAAGGATAGCCAGGCACCCCTGCGGCACACAGAGAATCCCGCTACCGTTGCTTCCTTCCGGATCTGGCGGGGTTTGCGAGCCTCTGTTGCACAGGACCCGGCTATCACACTCACAATCGGATGGCGGAGAAGGTGGGATTCGAACCCACGGTACGTTGCCGTACACACGCGTTCCAGGCGTGCACCTTCAACCACTCGGTCACCTCTCCCCGTTGTTCGCACATGGAGCTACAGCCATTGTCACCGTGACAATGTACAATCAATACTGCCTATTTGAAAGAACAAAATGGCGGCCTCCAGGCGGGACGGCCGCGGTATCTGCTGGCGGAGAGGGTGGGATTCGAACCCACGGTGCCCCGAAGAGCACAACGGATTTCGAGTCCGTCCCGTTCGACCACTCCGGCACCTCTCCTCTATGTTCAAAAAGCCGTCCTGGCTTTTTGCAGTCACGCACCCGCCGAAATAAATTCCGCGGTGCTCACAGTTTCGGCAAGCAATGCGTGCCGAAACTGGCGTTCCCTCCCTGGATCGCGGGCAACCTGCCCAGCCCTGCTGTCAAAGAGACTCCCCTTCGCGCCGCTGCCGGAAGAAGTCCCGTAGCAGCTGGCCGCATTCCTCGGCCAAGACCCCGCCGCAGGAGGCAAAGCGGTGGTTGAGCCGCCGGTCGTCCCCCAGGTGCATGAGGGAGTGGACCGCCCCGCTCTTGGGGTCGGCCGCGCCATAGACCAGGCGGGCGATGCGGGCGTGGACCATGGCTCCGGCGCACATGGCGCACGGCTCCAGGGTCACATAGAGCGTGGTGCCCGGCAGCCGGTAGTTGGCCTGGCGCAAGGCCGCCTGCCGCAAAACCACCAGCTCGGCGTGGCCGGCCGGGTCGCACCGCTCGATGACCCGGTTTCCGTCTTGAGCCAGGATGTTGCCCTGGCCGTCGATCAGGACCGCGCCCACCGGCACCTCGCCCCTGTCCGCGGCGGCACGCGCCTCGGCAAGGGCCTTCTCCATGTAGAGGCGATCAGCGTCCATCGCTCAAGGTCTGCCTATATAGCATGAGGATGGTTCTTTTTGCAACCTAATCCTGCCCGGCCGCGCGCTTTTGCCTGGTGGCGTAGTTGGCCGCCTCCCAGCCCGCCACACACCCCTCGCCCACCGCCTTGGCCATCTGCCACGGGGGCCCCGCAATGTCGCCGGCCGCATAGATGCCGGGGATATTGGTCTCCTGCTGCTTGTTGGTGGCGATGAAGGAGAAGGTCTCGCTGTCGAGCATGACCCCCAGGGTAGTGGCCAACTCCATGGCGCCCTTGGCGCCGAGTTCGATAAAGACGCCATCCACGCCAAGGCGCTCGCCCTGGTCGAGGATGAGCCCGGTCACCGCATTCTCGCCCTCGATCTCGGTCACCCAGGCGTTCTCGTGGAGCTGCACCGGACTTGCGGCCAGTTTCTCGCGCAGGGCCGGGGTCACCTCCAGTTCTTTCGCCACCAGATGGACCTCGGCGGCGTACTTGGTGAGGGTCAAGGCGCCATCCACGGCGGCGGATTCGTTGCCCACCACCGCCACCCTGGCGCCCCGGTAGAAGTTGGCGTCGCAATCGACACAGTAGCTCACGCCCCGGCCGGAGAGTTCCTTTTCCCCCTTCACCTTGAGCTTCTTGCGCGAGGTGCCGGTGGCAAAGACGAGGGTCCGGGCCACCAGCTCCCGGCCGCTCTCGATCCTCACCTTGAGATGCGCCCCTTCCTGCTCGATGTGGAGCACATCCTCCGCGACCACCTGGGCGCCGAAGCGTGTGGCCTGGCCGAGGGCGGTCTCCATCAGCACCTTGCCGTCCACCACGCCGTCCACGCAGAGGTAGTTCTCCACGTGCGCCTTGTAGATGGCGCTGTGCTCGGGCTTGCCGAGGACCACGACACTCGCCTTCTTGCGCACCGCATGCACCGCCGCCTGCAGTCCCGCAGGGCCGGCGCCGACAATCAAGACATCAATGATCTCTTCCGTCATGGCCAAACTCCTTATAAAAAAATCCGAAGGCGCACTATAGCGGATTTCTCTTTTTCCCACCACCCTTTCCCTTCCCCGCGCAGGCTGGCCAGGCGACGATTCTCCCGTGGACAGCATCGGGCAAAATGGCTAAGATGGGGCGCACCACCCTGAGGAACAACGGGCCGCCATGCGCTATATCGCCGATCTGCACATCCATTCCCCTTACTCGCGGGCCACGAGCCCGACCAGCGACCCGGCAGGCCTTGCGGCCTGGGCCCAGGTCAAGGGCATCCACGTGATCGGCACCGGCGACTTCACCCATCCTGCCTGGTTCAGCCAGCTCTCCGAGGAGCTTGTCCCTGCGGAACCCGGATTTTTCAAACTCAAAAATGAAGCCGTCGCCCCGGCCCTCCCCGGCGTTGCTGCCGAGGCGACCCCCGTCCGCTTCCTCCTTTCCGCCGAGATCAGCAGCATCTACAAGCGCCACGGCCAGGTGCGCAAGGTGCACAACATCCTCTATGTCCCCGATTTTGCCAGCGCCTCCCGGCTCAACGCCAGGCTCGCCGCCATCGGCAACATCGAATCGGACGGCCGCCCGATCCTCGGCCTCGACTCCCGCGATCTCCTGGAGATTCTGCTCGAAGTAGCGCCCGATGGCTTCCTGGTGCCGGCCCACATCTGGACCCCCTGGTTCTCCCTCTTTGGCTCCAAATCGGGCTTCGACTCGGTGGAAGAATGTTTCGGCGACCTGAGCCACCATATTTTTGCCCTCGAAACCGGCCTCTCCTCCGACCCGGAGATGAACCGCCGCATCTCGGCCCTGGACCGCTTTGCCCTCATCTCGAACTCCGACTGCCATTCGCCCAACAAGCTCGGTCGCGAGGCGAACATCTTTACAACCGGCTTCGACTACTTTTCCCTGCGCGAGGCCCTGAAGAGGCCCAATGATGGCGGATTTGCCGCCACCATCGAATTCTTCCCCGAAGAGGGCAAATACCACGCCGACGGCCACCGCGCCTGCCAGGTCTGCCTCGAACCCCAGGAGACCCGCGACCTCGATACCCTCTGCCCGGCCTGCGGCAAGCCGCTCACCGTGGGGGTGCTCCACCGGGTGCTCGAACTGGCGGACCGCGACACACCACTCTTTCCGGCAGGGGCGCCCGGGGTGCACAGCATCATCCCCCTGCCGGAACTCCTGGGCGAACTCATCGACGCCGGGCCGGCCACCAAGGGGGTGACGGCACTCTACGGCAAGTGCATCGCCCGTTTCGGCTCCGAGTTCAACCTGCTCCTCACCGCGCCGCTCGACGAGATTAAGGGTGTTTCCCCGCTCCTGGCCGAGGCCGTACGCCGCGTTCGTACCGGCAACGTCATCCGCAAGCCCGGCTTCGACGGCGAGTTCGGGGTGATTCGCGTTTTCGAAGAGGGCGAACGCCAACGGCTGGCCGGCCAGGGCGACCTTTTCAGCGCCAAGGCCCCCCGTAAAAAAAAAGCGCTCCGCGCCGCTGACGCGCCCCTCCTGACCGGCACGGCCCCGGCGGCGCCCGCCTCGGTGGCCGCAGCCCCAAAAAAGGGCAACCCCGAGCAGGAGGCGGCAATCACTGCCAACGCCAGACGCCTTCTCGTCACCGCCGGCCCCGGCACCGGCAAGACCTTCACCCTGGTGGCCCGCCTCGCCCATCTCCTCGCCAAGGAGAACGTTCCTGCCGCCCACTGCGCGGCCATCACCTTCACCAACCGGGCGGCGGCGGAGGTCCGTTCCCGGCTCGACCGCGAGATGGGGCCACTGGCCGCCGGGGTCTTTGTCGGCACCTTCCACCGCTTCTGCCTCGACTGGCTGCGCAAGGAGGCACCGGACCTCGCCGTGGTCGGCGAGGAGGAACGCCAACGGTTGCTGAAACGCCTCTTTCCGGAACTCGACCGCGCGGGCCGTGCGGCACTCGACACCGCCATCGGCGAATACAGCGAGCAACTGGCCAGTGACGACGCCGAGGCGCCGGAACCGGTGCAGCGCTACCTGGCCGAACTTGCCCGACGCAACGGCCTGGACCTCGACCACGTCATCCCCTTTGTCGTGCAACGACTCCGCCAGGACGACTCCTTCCGCTCCCGACTCCGAGACAAGGTCCGGGTGCTGCTCGTTGACGAATTCCAGGACATCAACGCCAGCCAGTACGCCCTGGTGGAGATCATGGCCGAGGGTGGCGCGGTCTTTGCCATCGGCGATCCCAACCAGGCGATCTACGGCTTCCGCGGCAGCGATCTCCGCTTTTTCTTCCGTTTTGCGGCCCATCCCGCGTGCCAGAGCCTGCATCTCACCCGCAACTACCGCTCCGCCCCCGAGATCCTGGCCGCCGCCACCGCGGTGATCGACAGAAACGCGACCAAGGGCGCCACTCTCCTCCTGCCGCAGGTGGAAGCACCCGGCCGACTGGAATGGCACGAGGCCGCCACCCCGGCGGCCGAGGCGGAACGGATTGCTCGCCGCATCGAGCAGCTGGTGGGCGGCACCAGCCACCACTCCCTGCGCACCAGCCAGGCAAGCGAGGAGGCCTGCCGCGCCTTTGGCGACATCGCCATCCTCTGCCGCCTCTCCCGGCAGATCGAACCAATCCGGGAGGCCTTGGCGCAACACGGCATTCCCGTGCAGCTGGTGGGGGCCACCCCTTTCTACCTGAAAGAGCCGCTGCGCCGGGCAACGCTCCTGCTCCAGGTGGCAGGCGGCTGGGCCGACGCCGCGGAACATCTCGCCCTCTTTGCCCGGCAACCCGGCGTGGGCAGCGCCACGCTGGAGCGCCTCGACCAGGAACTGCCCCTCGCCTGCGCCGATTTCTTTGCCGCTGCCCGGAAGATCGAGCTGTCAACCGCCGCCCGCGAGGCCATGGCCAGGATGCGGCAGCAGATCGAACAGATCACGGCCTGCGCCCGCAACGAAGGGGTCGGCCCCGCGGTACGCCTCGCCTGCTCCCTCCTTGACCTCGACCAGGAAGAGGCGACGGCCAAACGCTTCCGCGAACTGGCCACCCTCTTTGGTCACGATCTTGCCGCCTTTGCCGACCACCTCCGCCGGCACGCCCAGGCCACGGCCTACGAACCGCGGGCCGAGACAGTGGCGCTGATGACCATGCATGCGGCCAAGGGGCTCGAATTCCCCGTGGTCTTCCTGCCAGGACTGGAAGAGGGAATCATTCCCTGCACCCTGGGCAACCGCGCCTGCGACCCCGAAGAAGAGCGGCGCCTCTTCTTCGTTGCCCTGACCCGGGCGCGGGAACTCGCCTGCCTCGGCATGGCGACCACACGCGGTCTCCACGGCCGGAACCTGGACCAACGGCAGAGCCGGTTTGTGAGCGAGATTCCGCCAGGCCTCCTCACCCGCGTCACCTCGGGTCAGAGGCAGCCGGCCAAGCCCGGCGCCACCCAGATGAAACTCTTCTGAAACCGGCGGCCATGCCCCACCATTCCGATGACATCCCCGCTCCCAGCACCATCCGCGTCGGCAAGGCCAGTATCGGCCTGATCGGCCTCGACCAGGCCATGGCCAAGGC
>JBFLYY010000080.1:0-3294 GCA_040756495.1 Thermodesulfobacteriota bacterium
TGTTGGCACCACAGGGATGTGGTGCCGAATTGTGCCGGCCCGAAAGGGCCAAGAAATTCGCGAGGTTGGCCAAAGCGCCTTTGGCCAACCGACAGTTGAAAAAGCCAGGGCTGGCTTTTTCAACGGACTGCTGAACGTTCCGCCCCTTTGCAGCGACGACCGGCACGCCCGGAACAGGACGCGGCAACGGGCCGGCCGGCGGAAACGAGCGCCGTGGTTGCTCCCAGTGTATCAGAACATGGCAGGCCGATAAAGGAGGCAATACAGGGCACACGCCCCTGTTGCCGGAGGCGGGAGGGGTACCGGACGGCGATGAAGTTCCCCTGGTTTTTCCGCCTTTTTTCTGCTATAGGGAGAGTATGCGACAGACTCCATGACCTTCGTTGGGCATCCTTCGTCAACCCGATGCACGGCAGGAGAAAACCATGGCCCCCGAACTGGACACCACGACCCCGCAACTGGCCCGCGCCCTTGTCGGCCAACGCATCCAGCCAACCGCCAGCCCCGACCAGCAGGGGAATCAACTGCTCCGCCGGGCGGAAGCCCGTCAGCAGGAGAGCGCCCAACAGGTGCGCCAGGCCAGGAGCGACGTGCAGGAGGCCAACCGCCGCCTGCAGGAGGCCATGAGCCGCGAACAACAGGCAAGCCAACAGGTTCGCGCCGCCCGAGTCGAACAGCAACAAGTCCAACAGAGCAGCCAGGCGGAATTGCGCGGCACCTTCGTGAGCGTCCTGGTCTAGCCCTCCGCCCTCGCGGCCCCGCACCAGCCATGGCCTATCGCCTCCTCGCCGATCTGGTCGTACTCCTGCACTTCGCCTTCATCCTCTTTGTTCTCTTCGGCGGCCTTCTCCTTCTTCGCGCTCCCCGCCTCGCCTGGCTCCACCTGCCGGCGGTTGCCTGGGGCACGGCCATCGAACTGACCGGCCGGATCTGCCCCCTCACCCCCCTGGAAAACCACTTCCGGGCCCTGGCCGGACAACTGCCCTACCGGGAAGGATTCATCGAGCGCTATCTCGTTCCGCTGGTCTACCCCGCCGCCCTCTCCAGGTCCGACCAGTATCTCCTCGCCGCCGGTTGCCTCCTGGTCAACGGATTGGTATATTTCGCGCTGTTCACCACCTGGCGCAGGAGGAGCAAAAATGGCTGAAACAATCGGCTTTATCGGCACGGGCATCATGGGGCAACCCATGGCGGCCAATCTGCTGGCCAAGGGCTACGCGGTGACGGTGTACAACCGCTCCGCCGACAAGGCCAAAACACTGACCGAACAGGGCGCCAGGGCCGCCGCCACGCCCAAGGAGGTGGGGCAGCGGGCCAAGGTCGTCATCCTCATGCTGACCGGCCCCGAGGCGATCAACGCCATCCTGCATGGCCCCGACGGACTCCTCGCCGGCATGGCGAAAAATGGCGTGGTCGTCAACATGAGCACCGTCTCCCCGGCCTACAGCAAGGAATTGGCCGCGCAACTGAACCAACAGGGCCTCACTTTCATCGACGCGCCGGTCTCCGGCTCCAAAAAGCCCGCCGAGGAGGGCGCGCTGGTCATCCTGGCCTCGGGCCCGCAGGAGGTGGTCACGGCACTGGAGCCGGTTTTTCTCGCCATGGGCAAGAAGGTCGTCTCCTGCGGCGCGGCCGGCAACGGCTCGGCCATGAAGATGACGGTGAACCTGCTGCTTGGCGCCATGATGGCCGGGCTCAGTGAGGCGGTCGCCTTCGGGCAGCAGTGCGGCCTCGACGCCGAGACCGTTCTGGACACCATCCTGGCCGGCCCCTTGGGCTGCGGCCTCTATACCCTGAAGGCGGAGATGCTGCGGACCGATCGGTTCCCCGCCCAGTTCCCTCTGAAACACATGGACAAGGATCTCGGTTTTGTCCTCGAAACGGCAGCGGCGCACCAGGCGAAGGTGCCGCTGGCCGAGACGATCCACGCCCTCTACCAGCAGGGGATGGCGATGGGGCTGGGGGATCTCGACTTCGCCGCGGTGAAGAAGGTGCTGACCTCGGCCTGAAAAGGAATCAGTCCGCGATGGCGCGCACCGTCTGGGCAAAGGCGATGGCAGGGGCCACGACACCCATGGTGACGAAGAGGACATTGCGCTGGAAGGCGCCGCTGCGGAGCATCTGCACCAGGGTGTCGCCGAGCTGGTCGGCCAGCAGCATCGCCAACACCGGATAGAGCAAGAGCAGCACGGAGAAGAGCACCAACTCCACCGCCACGAGTTTTTTGCCGAAGACCCGCAGGGTATCGAGGGCGATCCGCACCTTCTGCATCCGCTCGGCAACGGGTTGCAGACCGGTCACGTCGGTCAGGGCGGAATCCAGCCGGCCGTTGGCCTGGGCAAGGCTCTCGCTGGCCACGGAGCGCGATTCCACCAACTGCCGCTTGCCGCGACGCAGCAACTCCTGGAACTCGCGGAACAGGGGCTTGTAAGGGTAGTCGCTCCACAGCACGTTATACCGATCCCAGCGGAGCACCGCCTCGTCCACCCGCGTGTTCAACTCTTCGAGCTTGGCCTCCCGGAGGCGCGGCGCCACGCGGCTCAGTTCCTGCGCCCGGGTCGCCACGTCGAGGAAGTCATAGTAGGCCTTTCTGGCATACTGTTCCTCCAGCTGGTCGAGGGCGCGCAAATTTTCGGCAAGATCCGGATCGTCGCCGTCGAACCACTTCTTCAGCGCCTCGTAATCGGCATTGGCCTTGGTGAGCGCCTCGGTGGCCAGTTCGCCGGCGTGCTGCACATGGGCCGCGAGGATATCCTCCACCAGTCCCTGCACCGGCAGCAGCACCGGATCCAGGAGGGCGGTCATGAAATAGAGACGGTCGGCCTCGACGAGCCGGGCGATGAGCTTCAGGGCCTTGGCCCCCTGCCCTTCCCGCACCAGGAGCTGGACCTTGCGGTAATTGACCTCATGGCAATCGACGTAGAGATTGAGGATCGACTGGATGGCGTGCTCGGCCTTCCACGGATGGCCGGTCAGGTCGTGAAAACGGGAGAGGAGAAGACTGATGTAGATCTTCTCCTTCTCGTTGCTTGCCATGCCGCCGGCGATCTGGAGGTGGTGGGCCACCTCGTCCATGCGGTCGCGCTCCAGGGCGAGAAAGGCCAGCCCGATGGTGGCGTAGAACTGTTTGCCGCCCATGAGTTGGTTTTCGGCCATCAACAACTCGTACGCCTGATTGTACTGTCCTACCCGCAAGCCATCGAGGCCGAGCTGGAGATTGCGGCTGTCCACCTTGATCCGCTCGCTCTGACCGGTGCCGTCCCAGGTGGGATGAATGGAAAAGGCGATCCGCCG
>JBFLYY010000081.1:0-7858 GCA_040756495.1 Thermodesulfobacteriota bacterium
CCACCTGAGTTCGACAGAAAGTTGATCGCCAAGACGGCCAAAGAGGTGAAGCGGAGGCTGACTTCGGACGAGATGCGCAAAATACGCGGCTTGTTCGTCACTACTCTGCGCAGTAGAACAGCTAAAAATTAACCCCCTCGAATTCGAGGGGGATTAAAATCTGGTGGCCATGAAGCTGGAATCGTCGCCCATGTGAAAATAGATACGGCCGCTCATGATCTTGCTCTTGACTTCTGCCCATCTCCGGCCGCAGATTTGGTCGCCCTCGTCTTCTCCTTCAAAGGAAAATTCGCGTCGTACCCCATTCACCGGCTTCACGCGGCGATCGATCCACGCCTCGATAGCCCCGAATTGCAATTCTCCATCGCCATCCGCCTTGACCGTCAGATGGCCCGGCCCCGTCAGGTCGATGTAGTCTTGACCCCACTGCTCCATCTCGGTGATGCGCCATTTGCCGAGGGAGAGTTTGTTGAGTTGCATTTTCCGTTGCCCCGGAGTTCCTTCTTCTGATCCATATTCCTCATCCCGCTTGGTTTACAAGGGGGCACGGTCGTTTTACCCATCATGCCAAAAAACAGGGCAGGCAACAACAGCTCTTTTTTTATGCCAGGTTGATGGTGAGCGGCACCGTGTGCAGGGCCTTGGAGACGGAGTGGGTGGCGCCGAGCCGCCACTCCCTGACCGTGGCGTTGCCGTAGAGGGTGGCGATCTCCGTCACCAGCCCCTTGAGGTTGATGAGCGGATGGCGGGAGAAGACCTCGGGCAGGCCGTAGGTGAGGTTGCAGGCCAGGCATTTGCCCGGCCGTTCGTGAAGTTCCAGGGTGAAGAGGAGTTTCTTGGCCGGGGCGTCGTAGCCGGAGAAGGAGAGGCGGATGTCGTAGGCGCCTTCGCTGGCGTCGCCGAGTAAGGCGTCGAAGAACTGGTCGGCGCGGTCGGCCGGGAAAAGGCGGTTCAGAACCTCGCTGGTAAAGAGCTGCTCCGGGGCGGCGATGCTCATGGTGGGCTCCTTGGGCTGGGGTAGGGACTCGCGTCCGGTTGACGACCGCCGGCCACTCTACCATCCCCCTTGGGGCCGCTTCAATGTTTTTTCTCCGGTGCGCCCTCCCCCTGGCTGTGGTACATTTCCTCCCATGCAACGCTCGCTGTTTTCCCTCGACAAACCGCCCGCAGCCAGTACCCGTTCGTCATCGCCGGTCAGCCGTGCGTATCTGAACGAGGCCCAGTACGAGGCCGCCACCACCATGGATGGCCCGGTGCTCGTCATTGCCGGCGCCGGCAGCGGCAAGACCCGCACCCTGGTCTATCGCCTCGCCCATCTGGTGGAGCAGGGGGTGAGCCCGGAGCAGATCCTGCTTCTCACCTTTACCCGCAAGGCGGCCCAGGAGATGGTGAGCCGCGCGAGTCTGCTCCTCGACGATTCCTGCCGCCGGGTCATGGGCGGCACCTTCCATGCGGTGGCGAACCTCCTTCTCCGCCGCCACGCCCACCACCTCGGCTATGGCGCCAACTTCACCATCCTCGACCAGGCCGATGCCGAGGGCATCGTCAACCTCATCAAGTCGTCGCTCAATCTGGGCGGCGAGAGCAAGCGCTTCCCCTCGAAGCGCCTCATCGTCGCGATCCTCAGTAAGGCGGTGAACAAGGGCCTCTCCATCGCCGATCTCCTGGACGAGGAGTACGGCCATCTCCACGACTACCTGGACGACCTCTTGCTCATCCGCGACCACTACCAGAAGTTCAAGCTCGAACACGGGCTCATGGACTACGACGACCTGCTCGTCAACTGGCAGCGGCTGCTCACCGAGCAGCCCGCGGTGCGCGAGGAACTCTCCGGCAGGTTCGCCTACCTCATGGTGGACGAGTACCAGGACACCAACCCGATCCAGGCCGAGATCGTGCGTCTCATGGCGGCCCCGCGCAACAACGTCATGGTGGTGGGCGACGATTCCCAGTCGATCTACAGCTTCCGGGGCGCCGACTTCCGCAACATCATGGACTTCCCGCGCCTCTTTCCCGGCAGCCGCATCATCCGCCTGGAGGAGAACTACCGCAGCACCCAGCCGATCCTCTCGTTGACCAACGCCATCATCGAGCGGGCCCAGGAAAAGTACACCAAGACCCTTTTCAGCAAGATCGAGTCCGCCGACCGGCCCGTGGTCCATGCGGCCCGCGACGAGTCCGCCCAGGCGCGCTACGTGGTGGAGAAGATCCTGGAACTTCAGGGGGAGGGGGTGCCGCTCTCCGAGATGGCGGTCCTCTTCCGCTCCGGCTACCACTCCTTCAAACTGGAGCTGGAGCTGACCAACCGCCACCTCGACTTTGAAAAGCGCGGCGGGCTCAAGCTCACCGAGTCGGCCCACATCAAGGACGTCCTCTCCTACCTGCGGATCGTGGTCAACCCCCAGGACCACCTCTCCTGGAACCGCCTCCTGCTCCAGCTCGACAAGGTGGGGCCCAAGACCGCCCAGAACGTCTTGAGCCGGATCAAGAGCGCCGACGATCCCCTGGCCGCTCTCAGAAGCTACCCGGCAGGCAAGTCGTGGCAGCTGGGTCTTACCGCTCTCATCGATCTCCTCGATTCCCTGGCGGTGCCGGGACTCTCCCCGGTGGCGCAGTTCGACCTGGTCATGGACCATTACCAGCCCGCCTTCGAGCGCCTCTACCACGACGACTACCCGCGCCGCAGCCGCGATCTGGAGCAGTTGCGCGCGATCCTCGAAGGGTACAGCGAGCTGCAGCCCTTTCTCGACGACACCTCCCTTGACCCGCCCCAGGCGGAGCAGGGGAATGTGTATGACGCCGGCGGGCGCGAGCGCCTGGTTCTCTCCACCATCCATTCGGCCAAGGGGCTCGAATGGGACGTGGTCTTCATCATCCACCTGGTGGAGGGCAAGTTCCCCTCGGCCCAGGCGGCCCTGCCGGAACAGTTCGAGGAGGAGCGCCGCCTCTTGTACGTGGCCGCGACCAGGGCGAGAAAGCGCCTCTTCTTCCTCTACCCGCGCGAGGTGATGAGCCCGGACCGCTTCCGCACCACCGGCGCCATGTCGCCCTTTCTGGAGGAGTTACCGCCCAACCTGATGGAGAGTGGGCGGGAGAAGGTGCCTGCCTGGCAGCTCGACCCGTGGAAGAACGAGCCGGTCATCACGCCGCCCGCCTATCAGCCTGCCACTGTGGCCTCCACCGCGCCGGAGCGGTCGGGGGATGAGGAACTCGTTGCCGGCATGGCGGTGAAACACCCCTTCTTCGGCCAGGGCAAGGTGGAACGCAAGGTGGGGCCCCGCACCTTCGACATCTACTTCCCGCGCCACGGCAGGAAGACCCTGCATCTGGACTACGCGCGGCTGGAGGTGCTCTCGTGATGGGGTATCAGGAAGCGTGGGAGTACCTCGACCATCTCCAGTTCTTCAAGATCAAGCTGGGGCTTGCGAGCATGGAGGCCTTTCTCGACAGGGTGGGCCAGCCGCAGCGCCGGCTCCAATCTATCCACGTGGCGGGCACCAATGGCAAGGGCTCGGTCTCCTCGGCCCTGCTTTCCGTATTGAGCCGGGCCGGCTACCGGGTGGGGCTCTACACCTCGCCCCATCTGAGTTCGGTGCGGGAGCGCTTCCGGATCAACGACACCTTCATCCCCGAGGCGGACTTTGCCCGGGTGGCGAGCCAGATCCGCGAGGTGCTCGGGGAGGAGCAGATCACCTATTTCGAGTTCACCACCGCGCTCGCCTTCCTCTGGTTCGCCCAGGAGAAGGTGGATCTCGCCATTCTGGAAGTCGGCATGGGCGGCCGGCTCGATGCCACCAACGTGGTGACTCCCCTTGTCGGCGTGATTACCAACGTGACCATGGACCACGAGGCGTACCTCGGCGATACCCTGGAGGCGGTGGCGGGGGAGAAGGCAGGGATCGTCAAGCCCGGCGTGCCGCTCGTTTCCGCGGTGGCGGACGACGTCAGCCGGGTGGTGGTGGAAAAAACCTGCGCGGCAAAGGGTGCGCCCCTCTCCCTTCTCGGCCGCGATTTCGCCATGCAGCCCGACCCGGCAGGCGGCTGGGAGTACGTTGGCCTCGGCGGGCAACGCCTGCCCGGACTCCGCTCCAGCCTCACGGGCCGCCACCAGGCGGACAACATGGGCGTGGTGCTGGCGGTCTGCGACCTTTTGCAAGAGCGCTATCCGATATCCGAGGCGGCGATCCGCGAGGGGCTCCTGGCCGTGCGTTGGCCAGGGAGGCTCGAAGCCTTCCGTCTCGGCCGGGCAGAAGGGCAGCCGGAACGCCGCTTTCTCCTCGACGGCGCCCACAACCCGGCCGGGGTGGCGAGCCTGGTGGCGGCGCTGCGCGACGATTTCACCTGCCGGAAACTGCTCATGGTCTGGGGCAGCATGGCGGACAAGGATCTGGTCGGCACTCTGGCTCAGGTGGCGCCCCTGGCCGATACCCTGATCCTCACCCGGCCGGCCGGGGAGCGCTCCGCCAGCGCGGCCCAGCTCTCCGAGCAGGTGCCTCGGGAGCACCGGCATAAGGTGGTGCAGACCGCCGACGTGCACGAGGCCCTCAGTCGGGCCTGGGAACTGGCCGGGCCCGAGGATCTGATCTGCATTGCCGGCTCCCTCTATCTGGTGGGCGCGGCGCGCAAGGAACTGCTCGGCGAGGTGGTGGGGTGAAGGAGTACGAAAACTTTGCCGCTATCGACGAGGAGGCGATCCGCCACGAGCGGAACAAGGCGCGGGATCTGCGGCGCAGCCGCTGGTGGCAGCAGAAGCTCGCCCAGGGGCTCTGCTACTACTGCGGCCGGAAGGTGAAGCCCTCGGAACTCACCATGGACCACCTCGTGCCCATTGCCCGCGGCGGCCAGAGCAGCAAGGGCAACGTGGTCACCACCTGCAAGGAGTGCAACAACAGGAAGAAGTCCATGCTCCCCATCGAGTGGGAGGAGTATATGGAGGAGTTGGCCCGCCGCAAAGAATAGTGGTTAGCGTCTCCGCCAGCGAGGCGGCGTCCACGGTTGTTGTCCACCCCCGTCCACCAGCGTCCACTTGCGTCAAGCCCCCACCAACCGGAATCAATCGCCAAAGCAGATGCCGATCTCCTTGGCGGTCAACAGCTTGTCGCTGTCCACCCGCACCTTCTTGCGCGCCTTGATCGCCTCGGCCAGCGGCACCGCCACCATGTCCGGGGTGGAGAGGGCCACCATGTGGTCGAACTTCTCCTGCTCCGCCAGCCGCACCGCGGCCCCGCCAAAGCGCAGGGCCAGCAAGCGGTCGAAGGTGGTGGGCGAGCCGCCCCGCTGCAAGTGGCCCAGCACCAGGGAGCGGGTGTCCTTGCCGGTACACTCCCTGATCTTTCTGGCCACCCATTCGCCGATGCCGCCCAGGAGCACCTCCTGGCGGCCGGCCTCATGCTTCTCCTTGTGGAGCGCCTCGTTCATCCCCCTGGCCTTGGCGCCCTCGGCCACCACCACGATGCCGTAGTGCTTTTCGTGCAGTTCGTTGTCGTTGATCTTGTCGCAGACCTTCTCGACCTCGAAGGGGATCTCCGGGATGAGGATGGCGTCCGCCCCGCCGGAGATGCCGGAATTGAGCGCGATCCAGCCCGAATCGCGGCCCATGACCTCCACCACCATCACCCGGTCGTGGGACTTGGCCGTGGAGTGGAGCTTGTCCAGCGCCTCGGTGGCGGTGGAGACCGCGGTATCGAAGCCGAAGGTGCGCTGGGTCGCTTCGAGGTCGTTGTCGATGGTCTTGGGCACCCCGATCACCGGCATCCCCTTTTCCACGGCAAAGCGGTGGGCGATCTCCAGGCTGCCGTCGCCGCCCACGGCGATGTGGCAGAAAAAGCCCATGCGCTTGAAGTTCTGCATCACCCGGTCGGAAAGGTCGCGGATCTGCACCTCGCCGGCCAGGTTCTCCACCGGCATGGCAAAGGGGTTGCCCTTGTTGGTGGAGCCGAGGATGGTGCCGCCCAAGGGCATGATGTCCTCGATCTTTTCCGGGGAGAGGCGGATCAGTTCCTCCGGGTCGAGGAGCCCCTTGTAGCCGCTCTTGCTGCCGTAGATCTCCCAGCCCCTGCGGTAGGCGGACTTGACCACGGCGTAGATCACGGCATTGAGTCCCGGCGCGTCGCCGCCGCCGGTGGAGATCACGATTTTTTTCATCTGCGTTGCTCCCGGTCAGCTCCTGCGAGGGTGTTGGTGGGGTGGCATGGTTTCACAATCTTTTTATAGGCGCCTTTGGCGGCGAGGTCAAAAAAAACCTTCTACTTGACTTCTGGCCCCACATTTCTTAACCTTACCCTTAAATTGGTGCGAGAAAGGCGCACGAATCGAGGTTTCAATTTTGCGGCCGGCCATCCCTGGCCGGGTCGTTCATGACGTGAACTAAGGAGACTCAGCATGCTTGAAGTAACGGATCTGGCGGTGGCCAAACTGAAGGGCTACCTGGAGGACAACAAGATCGACTCGCCGGTGCGGGTCGCCCTGATGCAGGGCGGCTGAGCTGGTCCCTCCCTGGGATTGGCTCTGGATGAGCCAAAGGCGAACGACGCAACCTTCGAACACGGCGGAATCAAATTCCTCATCGACAACAACCTGAGCAACCAGTGCGGGGTGATCAAGATCGATTTCATCGATGCCGGTCCCCGTTCCGGGTTCGCCATCTCGCCGGCCAAGCCCCTGGGCCTGGGCGGTGGTGGGTGCAGCAGCGGTTCCTGCGGCAGCAGCGGCGGTTCCTGCGGCTGCTGATCCCGGCTGGACACGAAGCGTGAGCAAGGCCCCTGTCGGCAACGGCAGGGGCCTTCTTGTTGTTAAGGCTGGCAGGTGAGGGTGGCCGGGAGGAGCGGATCGCGCTTGTTCTTGCCGAGCCAGGCGAGGTAGGAGGTGAGGTCGGCCATCTCCTGGCCCTGCGGGTCGATCTCCTGGCCGCGCAAGGCCACCTCGATGCAGAAGTTCACCGCCCCGGCCAAGTCGCCAACCGGGTTCTCCATCACGGTGAAGGTGCGGCGCTGGTCAAGATCGGCGCCCAGGTCGCGGCCCTGCTCGTGGCAGGTGAGGCAGCACTTGCCCGAGGTGCCGCCCCCCAAGGAGGGGTCGCGATAGAGGCGCCGGCCATTGGCCAAGTCGGCGCCCATGGCGATGGCTGGCAACAGCATGATGGCGATGATGAAGGTGGCACGACGCATGGCGGTCCTGGCTTCGGTAGGGTGCGGGTCGTTGCCCCATGGGGCAAATCCTGCTACAAGATAGTCAAGAGAGCCGAAAAGGTCAAACAGGAGGGGGCGTATGGGAACGGGGGAGCGGATCAGCGAGGCAGAAGGGCAGGCCCTGGTCACCTTGGCCCGCCAGACCATTGCCCAGCGCCTTGGCCTGCCGGTTTCGCCAGCCGAGGAGGCAGCCCTTGGACCGCAGCTCAAGGCCCCAAGCCTCCAGCAGCGCTGCGGCACCTTTGTGACCTTGAAGATCCATGGGGAGCTGCGGGGCTGCATCGGCAGCCTCGTCGGCACCGATACCATCGTGGAAGGGGTGCGGGAGAATGCGATCAACGCCGCCTTCTGCGACCCGCGCTTTTCGCCGCTTTCTGCCAGTGAGTTGGACGCGGTGGCGGTGGAGGTGAGCGTGCTCACCGAGCCGCAGCCACTGGAGTACCGCGACGCGGCAGATCTGCTCGCCAAACTCCGGCCCGGTGTGGATGGCCTCATCATCCGCCAGGGCTTGGCTGGCGCCACCTTCCTGCCCCAGGTCTGGGAGCAGTTGCCCGACCCGAACCAGTTTCTCGCCCACCTCTGCCTCAAGGCGGGTCTCGCCATGGATGCCTGGCAGCGCGGCACCCTTACCGTGCTGACCTATCAGGTGCAGTATTTCAGCGAGTCGCCCT
>JBFLYY010000082.1:0-9122 GCA_040756495.1 Thermodesulfobacteriota bacterium
CAGGCCCAGTAGCCTCTACCGCCTTTTAACGCTTTCTCGATCATGACGTTTCACCTCAGATGATGTAGAAGAGGGAGGGATAGGTGCCCAGGGACGGCTTGCGCTGGATGGTGAAATTCGCGCTCAACACCTTGCTCACCTCGGAGTTCGGATCGTTCAGGTCGCCGAAGACCATGGCGCCGGTGGTGCCGGTTGCCTCGACGCAGGCGGGAATCTGGCCGATGGCCAGCCGCTCGACGCAGAAGTTGCACTTCTCCACGACACCGCGCATCCGGGTGGGGAACTTGGGGTTCACCGTCTTGATGAACGGGTTGCCGTTCTCGTCCTTGCCGCGCGGATCGCGCCAGTTGAAGCTCCGGGCGCCGTAGGGGCAGGCGGCCATGCAGAAGCGGCAGCCGATGCAGCGGTGGTAGTCCATGGCGATGACGCCATCCTTCATCTTGTAGGTCGCCTTGGTCGGACAGGCCCGCACGCAGGGCGGCTTGTCGCAATGGTTGCAGAGGGTCATGATCGGCATGGAGTGCAGTGCCTCATGCCGCTTGTAGTGGCTCTCGTCCGGGAAGACGGCCTCGAACTTGTCCGGCCAGATCCACTTGATCTCGTCCTTCGAGTTGCCGAAGTTCGGCACGTTGTGGATGGAGTGACAGGCATCGACACATTTCTGGGGAAGCGTGGGGTCGGCCACGAACTTCCTGACATCGATCACCATGCCCCAGCGCTTGCCGGTCGGCGCGGCCACGGCCTCACCGTGACCGGCTGCGGCGGCAGCGCCATGCTCGGAGGCGGTGGCCTCACCCTTCAACAACATGTTGAACGCCGAAGGAGCGCCGATGCCGGCAATGGCGGCAAGGCCCGCTACCTTGAGAAAATCGCGTCTATCTTGTTTCATCTTAGTTCGCCTCCTTCGGTTCCAGGTGGCAGTCCCAGCAGTAGGGCTTCACTGCCGTATAGGTGTGGCAGGTGTCGCAGAACTTCTTCTTGTTGGCGTGGCAGTGCATGCAGCCGTTCTGAAGGCTGCGCACGTACTCGGTGCCGCCAGCGGTGACACCCTTGCGGGTGCCGCCCTCGCGGAGGATGTCGTCACGCCACTGGTTCAGCATCACCATGTGGGAGGTGCGCATCTCCTGGGTCGGCCGCACGCACTCCTTGTATTCCGCCGGCTTCTCCGGCTTCGGTGCCTCATGGGCAGAGCCGGCGTTGTACCAGAGCGGAAACGTCATCAGGCCCAAAAAGATCAGCAAAGCGGGTATGATTCTTCCTTTACCGTACATGGCGATCACCCTTCCATTCCTGCAAGCGGTTCAAAACGGAGGCCCGTTTCACGCTCTTTTTCTCCCTCCATGACGAGGGCGTTACCCACCAACTCGGAGAGTCCGCAGACCGAGACATCCGGATTCCAGTAATTCATCAGGCTGGTCAGGGTGGCGCGGTCGATGGCGCAGACACAGGAGAGCATGTTGACCTGGTGGCGGTCGGCCACGTAGCGCACCGCGTTGGCGCGGGGCAGGCCCGCCCGCATGCGGAGTTCCATGATCTCGTCGGTGTTGAGGCCGGTACCGGAACCGCAGCAGAAGGTCTGCTCGCGGATGGTGTTTTCCGGCATCTCGTGGAAGTTGTTGGCCACGTTCTTGAGCACGTAGCGCGGCTCCTCAAGCAAGCCCATGGCCCGCGAGGTGTTGCAGGAGTCGTGGAAGGTCACGGTGCGGTGGTCGTTGCGCGTGGCATCGATCTTCAGCTTGCCGTTCTTGATGAGGTCGGCGGTGAACTCGCTGATGTGCACCATTTTCGTGGAGGCCGCGTTCTCGAAGACCGTGCCGGTGATCGGCGACTTCGGTACTTGCAGGAAGTCGGCCGGGCCGTTCATGGTGTCCATGTACTGATGGAGCACGCGCCACATGTGGCCGCACTCGCCGCCAAGAATCCACTTGACCCCCAGACGCTTGGCCTCGGCGTACATCTTGCCGTTCAGTTTCTTCATCAGCTCGTTGCCGGTGAAGAGGCCGAAGTTGCCGCCTTCCGAGGCGTAGGTGGACCAGGTGTAATCGAGGCCGATGTGCTCGAAGAGGAGCAGGTAGCCCATGGCGGTGTAGATGCCGGGCTCGGCGAAGACGTCGGCCGACGGGGTGACGAAGAGCACCTCGGCGCCCTTGCGGTTGAAGGTCGGGGTGATCCGGATGCCGGTGATCTCCTCGATGTCGTCGCAGAGGTATTCGACGTTCTCTTTAAAGGTGTGGGGCTGGAGACCCATGTGGTTGCCGGTGCGGTTGGAGTTGGCCGCCGGCTCCATGATCCAGTTCGTGTTGACCCCCACCAGGTGCAGCAGTTCGCGGCCGATCATGGTGATCTCCGCGGTGTCGATGCCGTACGGACAGAAGACCGAACAGCGGCGGCACTCGGTGCACTGGTAGAAGTACATGAACCACTCTTTGAGCACCTTGAAGGTCATCGGCCGGCCGCCGGCCATCTTGCCGAGGATCTTGCCGCCCAGGGTGAAGTCGTTGCGGTAGACCGAACGCAACAGCTCGGCGCGCAGCACCGGCATGTTCTTCGGGTCGCCGGTGCCGAGGAAGAAGTGGCACTTGTCGGCGCAGGCGCCGCAGCGCACGCAGCAATCCATGAAGATCTTGAGCGAGCGGAACTTGTCGAGCCGCTCCTGCAATCCCTTCATGATGATCTCCTGCCAGTTCTCCGGCAGGTTCCAGTCGTCGCTCTCCGGATCCCACTCGCGGGCCGGGCCGAAGACGCCGGGCAGGTTCTTGCCGTGGTAGGCGGCGATCTCGGGTTTGGCCGGATAGCAGTAGTTGCCCGGCTTGAACACGGCCTCGACGTCCCACCAGTCCTGCGTGGGAACGGCGCCCGTCATCATCGACGGCTCTGCAGCCACACTTTTGCCTAACGTATCTGCCTTTGGTATAGCCATAGTCTCTATCCTTACTCAGCTGATTTTTCCTGCGCTGCAGGCATCTCTTTCTCGACCGGCAGACCCGCATCCACCATGAACTCACGGAATTCATCCTCGTAGGAGGCATAGGAGTGGGGCTTGATTTTCGGGTCGTTCCAGGGGTTGATATGCCGCACCATCCGGCTGTTGTTCACCATGTTGCGGGTCGGGCTCATGAAGACGCCGCCCAGATGCATCAGCTTGCTGAACGGGAAGTAGGCCATGAGACAGCAGACCAGGAAAAGGTGGACGAAGAAGACGACACCGATCTGGCCGCTCACCACCGGCGAGAAGGTGGCCAGCCCCACGGTCAGCTGCTTGATGGAGATCACGTCCACCCGCAGGAAGTAGCGCATCAGGATGCCGGAAAGGCCGATGCCGAAGATGAGGAAGAGCGGGAAGTAATCCGCCGGCAGCGAGATGTAGCGGATGTTGTTCAGCACGATCCGGCGCAGGAAGAGGAAGGTGATGGCGCCCATGAAGATGAGGTCGCTCTGGTAGAGGACCGGGGCGCCTACCTGGAAGAGACCGTCGAAGAACTCCAGGTTATGAACGAAGGGCGCCACCGGATCGGTGAAGAGCCGCATGTGGCGCAGGACAATGACCAGGAAGGTGTAGTGGAAGAGCAGACCGAAGAGCCAGAGCCACTTGCTGGAGCCGTAGATGAGCCGCGGCCCCTGCTGCACCTCCGCCCGGGTGTTGCGGAAGAGCGAGCGGAAGAGGAAGATCTCCAGCAGCATGCGGCCGACGACCCCCGCCTTGGTGGAGGGGCAGTCCAGCTTGTTCTGCTGGATCCAGGGCAGGGACTGCCCCTGCCCGCAGGTGGTGGGGATCCGGAACGGCACCGGCGACTTGGCCCAGTACACAATCCTCGAGACAAAGCCTCCCAGGAAGATGGCAAACGCCACATAGGGAAGCACTATCCCGAGCAGGCTCTGCCCGCCAGGCACCTGCGCCGCCACCATGGCGACCGCCACCAGCGCCAAGACCGCGATGAATGCTTTCAGGACTCTCATTGACCGTTACCTCACTTCGTGTTGTGAATATGGATAGGTTGAATCTCTGCCTTATTGTTCTCCGCCTCACGCAGGCGGGCCGAGGGGCAGCCGGCCGCGACCGCGAGGTGATTTCTGCTCTTGATCTCCTGGACTCGCGTCTGGTAGAGCCGTTCGCGGCAGGCCATGTAGAGGTCGAAAACCATGGCGGCCACGCGATCGAGCCGCGTTTCCAGCTCCTGCCATTCCGCCACCGTCACTGCCGGGGCGTCCTTGGCGCCGCACGCCTCGCGCACCGTCTGCTTCAGGGCGAAGACAAAGGCCACCGCCTCGGAAGGGGCGAAGGTCTGCACCGCGCGGATCTTGACGAACTCCTCCAGCACCGGGCCGATCTGGGCAACGTCCGGAGTGGAGCCTGCGAAAAGGAGATCGTAAAGACGGGTCAGGGCATGTTCGGTGGCGTAGCCGATGGGATTGGCAAAACGGTCCTGTTCGCGCTGGAAGATGCGGGCGGCATCGGCCGGATAGCTCGCCAGCACCGCCTTGATCCAGCGCGGAAGGATCTCGCCCTTTTCTTCCGCCAGAAATTCTTGGAGTTGCATCGGGAATGCCCCCTACCCTGCTTGTCGCTTCCGCCGGAGGAAACGACCATTCTGAATGGCCATTCAGAACATAGGAAAGCATACCTAGCATGTTTACCAAGAGATTTCAACACAAAAAAGAAGGCGCAGAATGCGCCCCGGACCGGCCTGCAGCAAGGCGCGCGCGGTTGTCAGGAAACCGTGTCGATGAGCAACCCGGCCTCTTCCTCGAGGTTGCGCAGCAGAACCGGCAGGTCGGCGAGGGAGAGTTCGAAGTCCTTCACCACGGTGCAGGCCTCGTTGCCGGTGCAGTCGTAGACATCGACGCCAAAGCCATCCTCGGTGCGGATCAGGACGAGATGGATGAGGATCTGGTGGTCTTCGAGACTGGTGTTCACCCGGTTCACCAGCTGACGGACCCCTTCCGCCTCCTCGGCAGTAAGGGGAGTCGCCCGCTTCGCCGGCTGGGCCAGGGCGCCGCGGCGGCGGTTCCATTCCCGTTTGAAGGCGCCGATGCGGGCCACGGGCGGGGTGCCGTCCACCGCCTCGACCTTGCGGTCGGCGCGATACGGCTCCACCGGCCGGATGCGCGGAAATTTGAGTTCGTCGGAAATGACCATGGTCGCCCCTCTCTGCTGCCGCCTTTCCCAGCTCATCGACAGCAACCCCCCGCGGCTTCAACCTTTTTTAGCCAAACGCTCTCCGGCCACGGTACCATGGCGGGGCGGCGGGCGGGGCTACAGCTCGATCTCCATGCCCTCGCGGGCGAAAAAGATCTCGGGGGTGCTGCCGGCAGGGGTGCAGTAGTGGCCGGTCAGCTCGTCGAGCTGGTCGTCGGTGCGGAGGGGATCGTGATGGAAGAGGGCCATGCGCTTGACTCCGGCCCGCCTGGCCGCGGCCACCGCATGTTCCAGGGAGGAGTGGCCCCAGCCGAGTTTCGAGGACCGGTACTCCGCCTCGGTGTACTGGGTGTCGTGGATCAGGAGGTCCGCGCCGGCGAAGAAACTCTCCAGCAGGCCGTTCTGTTCGGCGGCCACCAGATCGCCCTCGTGGGCCATGGCCTCGTCGTAGGCGGGATCGTTGGGATCGGTGCAGAAGAGATTGCGGTAAGGCTCTGTGTCGTAGGCGGTACAGAAGACCTTGCCGGCGAATTCAAAACGGTAGCCAAGGCAGAGGATGGGGTGATTCAGGTACTTGGTGACGAGGTGGATGCCGTCGCCCAGGTCGCGCTGCCCCTCCTTGAGGTCGATGTATTGGATCTGGGCGGCGAGTTCCGCGTCGCGCACCGGGAAATAGCGGTAGGTGAGCTGGCCGCCCACCACCCGATCGAGCCCCTCGCTCTCGTAGCTCACCGGCCCGTAGACGGTCAGCTGGGTCGTGGGCAGGTAGATCGGCACGAAAAAGGGGAACCCCATGATGTGGTCCCAATGGGTGTGGGTCAGGAAGAGTTCGGTGCGGATCGCCCCCTTCCGGAAGTCTTTGGCCATCATCTCGTTCCCGAGTTCGCGGATGCCGGAACCGGCATCGATGATGATCAGCCGGTCGTCGAGTTCCGGGAAACGCAGCTCAAGGCACGGGGTGTTGCCGCCGTAGCGGACCGTGGTCGGCCCGGGACAGGGGATCGAGCCGCGCACGCCCCAAAATTTGATCCGCATCTTACCGTACCTCCTTGGCCACCTTGAGGAAGACCTGGGCCTTGTCGATCTCCTGCCGCACGGTCTCGTCGAGTTCCGCCAGCTCGCCCCAGGCGATGCCAAGCTCCGCCGCGACCGCATCGGCCTGGCGCCGGTCCGGGTGGCGGTCGCCGGCCGAGCCGATCTGGTTCACGTTGGCGTAGGCATTGGCCAGGAGCGCGATCTGCACCAGCCCACGGCTCTCCGCCGGGGCGGCCTCGGGCTCGTGGTGGTGGGCGAGGAGCGCCACCAGATTCTCGCTCAACTGCCACTTCTCGCCGATCATCCGCCCCACCTGGCCGTGGTCGATGCCCATCAGGGTCGTCTCGGCGCGGCAGAGCGGCTTTTCCTCCAGGATCGCCAGCTCCTGCGCCTGGCGGTACTCCTGGGCAAAGCAGTTGTTGAGCGGGATCTTGCCCAGGTCGTGGAGCAGGCCGGCCACGAAGTACTCCTCCTGCTGGTCGCGCGGCACCCTGGCGCGGATCGCCAGCTGCTTGGCGGTGACGCCGACGCAGAGGGAGTGGGTCCAGAAGGCGTCCATGGCCAGAGACTGGAAGGCCTCCTCCCGGCCGACGGTGCCGAGGATGGCCGTGCTCAGGGCCAGATTCTTCACGGTGTTGAGGCCGAGCATGATGATGGCGCGGGCCAGCGAGCTGACCTGGTTGGGCAGGGAATAGTAGGCGGAGTTGATGAGCTTCAGAACCTGACCGGTGAGGACAGGGTCGAGGGAGATGACGCGGTTCAAGTCGTTGGGCGAGGTGTCTGGCCGATTGCAGATTTCCAGCACCTTGGTGACGGTGGTGGAAAGGCTGGGCATCCGGTCGATATGCTTCTGGATGCGCTTTATGAGCTGCTCGCTGATCCCGGGCGCTTCATTCATGCACAGACACGGCCTCTGGCTTGATTTTTCCCATCATACCTGAGGGATATGACGGGGTCAAGCAGCCAACCTCAGCACTGGTGTTTTATCAGGAAGTCGCGCACCACCTCGTCCATGACCTCCATCTGGCTGCGGCCGGTCTCGTGGATGATGATCCACATGCAGCGCTGGAAGGCACGGTAGAGATCCTTGTGCACCCGCAGCTGCAGCAACTCGGTATCGGCATACTCGGGGGGCGTCTCGAAATCCGGCTCGTCCATGGCTCCCTCAATGGCCCTCGCTGCGATTGAAGGCCACGGCCTCGGCATAGGTGATCCCGCTGCCGCCGAAGATGTCGAGCGCGCTGCCGATGGTGGCGTCGAGGCGGTTTTCGCCCAGCTCCTTGATCCGGCGCAAATCCGCGATGGTCCGCACCCCGCCGGCATAGGTGGTGGGAATGGGCGTGTGGCGCCCCAACAGGGCGGTGATGTCCTCGGCGATCCCCGCGCACTGTCCCTCCACGTCCACGGCATGGATCAGGAACTCGGCGCAGAAGGAGGCGAAATAGGCAAGCGAGGCGGCATCCACCGTCACCTCGGTGAACTTCTGCCAGCGGTCGGTGACCACGTAGTAACGGTCGCCCCGCTTGCGGCAACTGAGATCGATCACCAGCCGCTTCGTGCCGATGGCACCAACGAGTTCCCGCAGCCGCTCCTCGTGGATGCGGCCATCCCTGAAGACATAGGAGGTGACGATCACCGCGGCAGCCCCCTGGTCGAGCCAGTACCCGGCATTGTCGGTGGTGATGCCGCCGCCGACCTGGAGGCCGCCGGGGAAGGTGTTGAGCGCCTCCTTCGCCGCCGCCTCGTTGCCCGGCCCCAGCATGATGACATGACCGCCGAAAAGGCGGTCGCGCTGGTACATGGCGGCATAGTAGGAGGGCGGCTGATCGGCGACGAAGTTGGTCCTGAGCGCGGCGCTGTCGCTATCGGACAGGGTGCCACCGACGATCTGCTTCACCGTGCCGCCGTGGAGGTCGATGCATGGCCGGAATTTCATGGGGCGTGGTCCTTACCGATTGATTCACCGAGGGCACCCTCACACACGTGCCAACCGAAGAGGCGGCGAACAAGGAGGGCTCGTTATTGTTAACTTGTTCATTTTCTTTGCGTGCCCAAAGAAAACGAACCAAAAGAAAGAGCACCCGGTCACTTGTCCGCCTGCGGCGGATTCCCGGAGTTTATACCCCCTTGCGGGGTACTCCTCGCTCCGGCCGGGCGCTGCGGTGCTCGGCGGCGTGACAACGGGGAAAATCCCGAATGGAACATAAAAAAAGGTGGATGACGCCAACGCGCCACCCACCCTGTTGTACCTTTTTTCACTCGTGCCCGCAAAGGCGGGAAGAAAAAATCAGCACCCTTCCTTGATCATGAAGGTGATGGCGTCGAGCTTCAGAACCTTGCCGCACTTCGATACCCCGGTGGTGTCCTTCACGATGTTGAGATCCACGCACTCGCTCTTGGTCGCGGCATCCAACACGATCACGGTATCGAAGAACCCTTCCACCTCGTGGCAGGGGGCAGGCACGCCGGAACCACTCACCCGCGTGTCGTCCCGGTGGCTCACGGCCGAGAACCAGATCTGCAGATCCATGGCCCTGGCCATCTCCTTGAGGTCGGACAAAAACTGCTGGTCGGCGCAGGTGAAGTCGTAGCCGTCGATCACGATGCAGCTCGGCCGGATGACGTTCTGGTAAACGAGGTCGTTCATCCGCTCCTCGAGCTTGGCCCGGCTCAACTTCGACTCCTTGAAGGTCATGATCATGCGGTTGTGCATGATCTCGTCGTAGACCTCGTAGGGGTTGTCGAGCTTGCAGCCGGCGGCGATGTCCTTGAACATGTCGTCGTACCAGATCCGGGTCTTGTCCAGGCTCTGGCCCACGCTCACGTGGATCACCTGCCTGCCGTTCAATAAGCTGTCGAGGGCGATCTGCACGAGGATCGCGGTCTTGCCCAGGCCGGCCCGGGAGATCACCAGCCCCATGCGGGAGCTGACGTTGCTTTCCGTGCAGAC
>JBFLYY010000083.1:0-4991 GCA_040756495.1 Thermodesulfobacteriota bacterium
TGGAAAGCGGGAGAGGGAAAGGCAGGAAGCGGGGCGGGGTTACTGGGGCGGGCGGATGGCGCCGAGCACCGAATCCACGGCGCGGTAGATCTCCAGATCGTCGCCAAAGACATCCTGGATCTTGTCGTGCTCGATGAGATCCTCGGCGATGTACTGGGTGACGTAGATGCTGACGAAGTTGGGATCGACCACCAGCCCGCGCAGGGGGGCGGTCTTGTACTGCATGTCGAATTCGTCCATCTCGGGCAGTTTCTGGAAGAGGGAGACGAAGGCCTCGCGGATGGCGTCGCTGGAGGTGGTTTCGATGATGTGCTTGTCCAGCAGCCGTTGCACCAGCTTGGTCGCCAGTTCGGGAGCGTTCTTGTAGAGCGTCTGGAGCATCATCTGCCGTTCGCGCTGGCGTTTGCGGTCGATGGCTCCGGCGTTCTTGTCGTTGTACGGTCTGGTATGGCTTCCCATGCTGGTCTCCTTCCCTGTCCCCTCTGTGTTTCGTCGTCCTGTGAAGATAAATACAGGAAAAAAATGGAAAACAAAAGGGAAAAGAACCGCGGGCCGCGCATTTCTTTGGCCTGGCCGCGGCTTTCGGGAGGTATCCCCTTCCCGCTCCCGTGAACACAAGGAAAATCATGAACGAATCAACCACCAAGACCAGACTCACCATCCTCCTGCCGGCGGGTCGGCTGCCGCTGCCCGTCATGGCGAAGGTCACGGAACTGGCGGCGCGATACAACCTGGAGGTCTATCTGAGCACCATGCAGAACCTGCGGCTCATGGGGATCGACGAGGCGGAGCTGCCGGCGGTCAGGGCGGATCTGGCCGCGTTGGGCGCCGATTTCAAGGGGCCGGGCAAGTTCCCCATTCCGAGGGTCTGCATCGGCAAGCGCGATTGCTCCACCGGCATGCAGGAGCCGGAAGCGCTTTCCGCCCTTATTCTCAAGCGTTTTCAGGGCACGCCGGTGAAGCCGAAATTCAAGATCGCCATCTCCGGTTGCCCCCTCGGCTGCCCCGGGGTGATGACCACCGACATCGGCATCCTGGGTACCCGCCATGGCTGGGACGTTTACGTGGGCGGCAAGGGCGGGCCGCACCCCACGGTCGGTCGCCGGATTCTGCGGGAAGTCGATAGCGGGCAGGTGCTGGCGGCCATTGCCGCCATCGTGGCCTATCATTACGAAAAGACCGGCAAGAAGCAGCGACTGGCCAAGCTGGCGGACGAGGCGGATTTTCCCTTCCCCGATACGGTATGAAAAAAGGCCGGGTTTTCCCGGCCTGTTCAGGGTTGGGGACGGATTTGAAATCGTCCCCCGGACGCGCTGCTTTTGTGCGGCGCGACTACCCTTGCAGCAGAGTGAGCACGTTCGCCTGGTTGAGATTGCGGGTCTGGGCCTGGGCAAAGGTCTGCGCCTTGGTGAGCACCTTCATCTGGACAAAGGTCATGGCCTCCTCGGCGAGATCGACATCGGCGATGGTCGAACCGGCGGCCTGGAGGTTGATCCGGGTGGTGGCCAGGTTGGCGAGGTTGGCGGCCAGTTGCTGCTGGGTCGCGCCCAGACCGCCGCGGGCCGTATCGATCCGGCTTAAGGCCGCGTCCACCGTGGCCATGGCCGCCTGGGCGCCTTCGGCGGTGGTGATGTCGATGGTGCTCAACCGGCCGGGCGTTACGGCGGTGCCGGTGGCATCGGGCGTGGCCGGCGCCGGCATGGGGGCGGCGGCCACCACCGAGCCGGCGGCAAGCTGCGAGCCGGTGGCCAGGGTGAGGGCCTTGCCCAGGGAGTTGGTCCCTTCGGTGACCGCATCGCTGGCAAGGGTGGTGCCGGCCATGAGGAGGGTGCCGCCCTGTACCCGGATGGCCTCGGTGAGGGTGGTGCCGGCGGCGATGACCGATCCGGCCGCCAGTTCCGAACCAGCGTTCAGGGTCTGCGGGGCGTTCAGGGTGACGGGGTTGGCGGTGGTGAGCCGGCCGCCGGGCGTGGAGCCGGCCGCGAGTTCCGAACCGGCCGCAAGCGTTGCGCCGGCAGCGAGCAGCATGTCGCGGGTCACGGCCGTGTCGGCCGCAAGAGCCACCTCGCCGCCCACGGTCGAGCCGTCCTGCAACACGGTGCCGGCGACGTCGGCGATGAGCGAGCCGGCGCCAAGCTGCATCCCTTGCGTCATGGTGGCGGTGCCGGCCACCGTGAGATCGCCGGCCACGGTGGAACCGCTCTGCAGGGTGCTGCCCGCGGCGATGGCGGTGCCGGCCGCGGCAGTGAGATCGGCCGCAAGGGTAAGGTCCGCGCTCAGGGTGACGTCGCTGCCCAGGGTATCGCCCACGTTGTAGGTGACGCCGCCCTCGCTGAACTGGGTGGTGATCCGGGTGCCGGCGGCCAAGGTGCTGCCCGCCCCAATGGTGGTGCCCAGTTTGAGGGCGCTTGCCGCGGTGGTGGTCGTATCGGTGGCGAGGGTCACCTGCCCGCCCAAGGGGCCACCGCCCCGGATCACGCTGCCCCCTCCCAGGGAGGAACCGGCCCTGAGCTGGGTGGTGGCGGTGGTGGTGATGTCGGCGGCCAGATTCGCCTCGGTGAGGTCGAAGCCCAGGCTGCTGCCGGCGGCGAGGGTGGAACCGGCAACCAGGGTCGAGCCGGCGGTGAGGAGCGAACCTTCGCTGGTGGTGGCGGTGGCGGCGAGTTGCAGGGTCTCGGCCAGCGGCAGCGTCGAATCGATGCCGCCGGCGGTGGTGCCGCCGGTCGTGGCGCCCATCCGTTCCGGAGCCAGCGAGGGGATCGAGAGATTGACCGTCTCGCCCGGCGCGTTGCCGGTCTGGAAGCGTTTGTTGGCAAAGTCGCCCGTGAGGAGCTTCTGGCCGTTGAACGAGGTGGTCTGCACGATGTTGCCGTAGGAGGCCATGAGCCGGTCAACGTCCGCCTGGAGCGCCTGGCGGGATTCGACGGACTGGCTGGCGTTGGCGGCGGCCAGGGCCTTGGCGCGGACCTGCTGGAGGATGTTCGTTGCCTCCTCCAGGGCGCTGTCCGCCACCTGGACCACGGCGATGGCGTCGGTGGTGTTGCGCATGGCCTGGCCGATGCCGCGGCTCTGGCTGGTGAGGCCGTCGCTGATGGCGAGCCCGGCCGCGTCGTCCGCCGCCTTGTTGATCCGCCGGCCGGAGGCGAGGCGCTCCAGGGAGGAAGAAAGGGCGCGGCTCGTCTGCCGCATGCGGTTGAGGCCGAACATCGCCTCAAGGTCGGAGTTGATCGTAAGCGCCATGGGACACCTCCTGATCTCTATGATTTTTCATCATAATTCATTCGCGGCCAAGAGACAAGACCGGGCGGCGGCCGGTGTTGGGGCGGGGTTGCGTGGGGCGGCCTCGGCGGAGTATGATGGGCCGGCACTCGCCAGGGAGGAAAAACCATGTTGCACGCCATCCAGATCATTGCCGAACGCAAGATCGCCCAGGCCATCCAGAACGGGGAGCTTGAGGTGGAGGGGTGGCAGAACCGGCCGCTGCCGGAGGAGAATCAGCAGGTGCCGTCGGAGTTGCGCATGGCCTATAAGCTCTTGAAGAATGCGGGCTGCCTGCCGCCGGAGATCGAGGCGAAAAAGGAGATCCGGCAGTTGGAAGAGCTGATCGCCGCCACCGAGGACGAGCACGAGCGGCTGCGGCAGATGAAGAAGCTCGATGTCCTGCGCCTCAAGGTCAACACCATGCGCCAGCGCCCCATCCACGTGGAAGAGGGCGACTACCACCGCAAGGTGGTGGAGCGGATTCCCGTGGTCCGCCGGCCCGATCCCGCCAAGGAGTAAATCTCAGCCCGGATTCGTTGCCTTGACAAAGACCCGCAAGGGGGCGGGGTATCCTTCCACCGTGCGGCTCGGGTCATGGGGGGCGATGAAGTCGCTGTAGGACTCGAAGGTCATCCACTCCGTCTTGCGCTGTTCCTCGCTGCTCATGGCATGCGAGGCAAAGCACGCCACCTCTGCGAATCCCACCCTCTTGAGCCAATTGACGAGACAGTTCGCCGTGGGCACGAAGTAGGTGCCCGGCACCTTGGCGTAGCGCTCCTCCGGGAAGAGGGCCACCGGCTCCTCGCCGGGGATGGCCTGGGATTCGACGAGCAGGATGGCGCCGGGGCGCATGGCCTCGCGGATCTCCCGGAGCATGGTGACCGGCGAGATGCGGTGGTAGATGATGCCCATGAGGAAGACCACATCAAACGAGCGCGGGTAGTGGATGATCTGCTCCACGCCAAAGGGCTCGATAAAGAGGTGGGGTTGTCCGGCCAGGTGGTTCAAGGCCTGGAAGCAGTAGTAGTGCTGGAGCATGGGTTCGAAACCCACGACGCAGCGCGGTTTGTGCGGCGCCATGCGGAACATGTAGTAGCCGTTGTTGCAGCCGATGTCCGCCACGATTTTGTTGGCAAGGTCGGGCAGTTCCGGCGCCAACCGGTTCCACTTGCGGAAGCTCTGCCATTCCGCGTCGATCGTTAGCCCAAAAAGGTCGAATGGCCCCTTGCGCCACGGCATGAAGGCCCGCATGGCCTGGTGGAGCGTCTCGTGCTGGGCCGGGGTGAGTTCCTCGGCTGCGCCGATCCGGACCGTGTCGCGATCGAGGTCGAGAAAGTTCGCCCGGGGCAGGGTGCCGACCGCCGCAAAGGGGTCGCGAAAACGCTGGAACCCTTTTTTCTCCTGGCTGAACCGCGCCGCGTGTTCCTCGCGCAACTGGCGGATGATCGCCCGCTTCGCGGACTTGGGGAGCAGGTCGAAACAATCGGGTTCCATGCGCGTTTATTTGATCGCGACAAAGGAGACGAAGTTGAACCACTGGAAAAAGGTTTCCACGCTGGAGAAGCCGGCATTGGCGAGCAGCGTCCGGTTCTCCTCGATGGAGCAGGGGATGAGAATGTTTTCCAGGGCCTCGCGCTTCTTGGTGATCTCGATCTCGGAATAGCCCTGGGCCCGCTTGAAGTCGAGGTGGAAGTCGATCCAGGCGCGGTTTAAGAGCGGGTCGTGGGAGA
>JBFLYY010000084.1:0-3565 GCA_040756495.1 Thermodesulfobacteriota bacterium
CCTTCTTCTTTTTGTCGCTCTCCTTGGCGGCGCTGGCGGCCTTTTCCGCGTTTTCGCGGGCCTTCTCCGCCTCCTTGAGCGCGGATTCCGCCTGGGCGCTCTTCATGGCCTGCATCTCCTGGCTGAACTCCTCGGAGAGCTTGGTCACTCTGGCGTTCATCTCCTTGAGCTGGCCATCCACGGCGTTGAGCCGGTTGTTGACCGCCGTTTCCCGCTCCTTGCTCATCTCCTGGGTCCGCTTGCCGCTCTGCACCCGTTCGTCGAGGCGGCTTTCCAGGCGCATGATGCGGTTGTTCAGCTGGTCCATGGTGTTGACCACCTCGTCCTTGCTGTTGGCGATGCGCTCCAGTTCGATGATGCGGGCGTCCATGGTGCGCATCCTGAGATCCAGGCCGGCGACCTCCTTTTCCTGGGCCACGCACTGGACCAGAAGGGGAGAAAGCCCGACCAGCAGGGCATGGGTGAGGAATCTCTTTTTCATAAGCTGCCTCCCGGTTTATTGGACATTCAGCCGCGGCGACCACTGCGGGGTGGCCTGGTTGCCGGGCTCTCCTTCGTAGAGCACCCGCAGGCCGTTGCCGTTCTTGAAGATGACGCAGAGCTGCGAACGGCCTTGCCGTTTGCGCGAGAAGACGAGCTGGCGGCCGTCCGGCGACCAGGAGGGCGATTCGTGGTCGCCCCAGAACTGGGTGAGCTGCACCGGCGTCCCGCCCGTGGGCTTGATGAGGAAGATGTGGTGGGTAGCCCCTGCCCGGCCGGTGTAGGCGATCCAGTCGCCCTTGGGCGACCAGGCCGGGGTGGTGTTTTCGTTGCCGCTCGTGGTGATGCGCTGGACCGTCTTGGACTGCAGATCCATCACATAGACCTGCGGGCTGCCGCTGCGGTCGGAGACAAAGGCGAGCTTTTTGCCGTCCGGCGAAAAACTCGGCGAGACGTTGATTCCGCGGCCGCTGGTGAGCCGATGCAGGATCTCGCCGTTGGTGTCCAGCAGGTAGAGGTCCGGGTTGCCGTCCTTGCTGAGGGTGGCGACCATGGTGTGGCCGTCCGGCGCCCAGGCCGGCGCCATGTTCAGACCGGGCCGCCGCGAGATGGGCCGGGTGGTCTTCAGTACCCGCACGTCGGTGACGTAGAGGTTCGGGTTGCCGCGATGGTACGAGGTGTAGGAGAGGAAGTTGCCGTCCGGCGAGAAACGCGGCGAGACCGCGAGGTTGCGGTGGCGGGTGACCTGGATGATGTTGGTGCCGAGCACGTCGCCGAGATGAACCTCCTTGTGGCCGCTGCGGTCGGAGACGAAGGCGATGCGGGTGAGGCTCACCCCGCGCTCGCCGGTGAGCTGCTCGATGATGTCGTCGCAGAACTTGAGCACGATCTGGTCGTGTTTGTCCCACGGGCCGCGGTAGCGGCGGCCGAAGATCATCTGCCCCTGCTGGACGTCGATGAGTTTCAGCTCGATGCTGACGCTGGTGAAATCGGTCTCGAACTGGCCGAGCACCGCGAATTCGGCCCCGAGCCCGGACCAGTCCGCGTCCTGGCGGCCGCCGTAGAGGGTGGGATCGACCACGTTGACGAAGCCGTGGAAGGTGAGGGCCTTGGCCATGAGGCCGGCCATTTTCCGGCCGCTGGCCATGGTCTCGCTCGGCTTGGTCTTCTCGATGAAGTAGGGCACTGCCATCGAGACCTTGCGCAGTTCCGGCGAGGTGATGTCGAGATAGACCCGGGCCTGGCTCGTCGGGGCCAGCCCAAGGGCGACGAAGAACAGCACGGCCGCGAAGACGGCGCGGGCAGGCCGGAAAGGGAAGGGGGACGGTGCTTTCATGATCGTGTCTGCGGCATGGGTTTTTCTGGTTATGACTTAAAAGACGCGGCCAGGGCGGAAGCGGAGGCCGATCTCAAGATCCTTCTGGTCGAGACCGGCCGGGAATGCCGGCAGCGGCGAGGACTCCTTGATCGCCCGCTCGACGTACTGATTGAAGGTGAGGCTCTCGGAGCGGTGTTCGAAGAAGGTGTCGATCACCTTGCCGTCCTGACGCACCCGGATGACGATGATCGCCTCCAGGGTGTTCTTCCAGGTCTGCGATTCCGGAAGCTTCCAGTGCTGCTGTACCTGGGTGTTGACCGCCAGCAGGTAGCGCCGCATTATCTCGTCCACCATCACGCTGCCGCTGGGACCGGTGGCGGCGCCGTTGGCGCTGCCCTTCTGCGGGGTGCCCACCGCGGTGGCCGGACCGGGCGTGGCCTTGGTCGCTCCCTGTTTCTGGAGAGAATTCCTGAGGGCAGCCACCGCCTCTCGCGCTTTGTCCTGGGCGATCTTTTCCGCCTCCTTGGCCTTCTGCTGGGAGTTGATGGCCTCCTTCAGCTTCTTGAGTCGTTCGAGGTCGGCCTTGGATTTCACCGGCAGGGGCTGGGTGGAAATGGCCTTGGGCGGCACGGCGGCCGGAGGCGGAGGGGGCGTCGGCTCCACCTTGGGCGGGGCCTTTTTTTCCGCCGCCGGCTTCACCTCGGGCGGGGCGGCGGTCACCGTGTTTTGCGGCGGCGCCACCATGCGGGCGGCGCCGATGTCCTGCACGGTGAAGAGGTTGACCGTATAGACCTCGGGAATCTTGCGGCGCTGGTGAAAGAGGTAGGGCGAGAAAAAGGCGATGAGAAAGACGAGCAGGTGCACGCCGATGGCCAGCGCCATGGGCACGCCCCGGGGCGGCTCCTGGAGCAGGGGATGGAGCGAGAGCGGCTCCCGGCCGGCGTTGGGGTGGGATAGGGTGGGCATTACTGCCTTTCGTTGCGGGGTTCGGTGACCATGCCGAGCTTGTCGAAGCCGGCGCTCTTCACATCGGCCATCACCGCCACGACCAGACCGTAGGGCACGTCCTTGTCCGCCTTGAGGAGGATGGTGCGGTCGGTTCCCTTCCGGGCCATCTGGGCCAGCTGCCGGCGCAGCATGGCCTGGTCGCCGCGGTTGCGGTCGAGAAAGATCTCGCCCTTCCTGGTGACGGTGACGACCACCGGGGCCTCATCCTGCTGAAGGGGGCGGGCGGTGGTTTCCGGCAGGTCCACGTCCACCCCCTGGGTCATCATCGGCGCGGTGATCATGAAGATGATGAGCAGCACCAGCATGACGTCCACCAGCGGGGTGACGTTGATGTCCGAGACCAGGCCGCGTTTGCCGTTGTTCTGCGAGAAGGCCATGGGAGCTTCCTTGTCAGCCGTTGTGGCGGGCGATGAAATCGCGCTCGATGAGGTTCAGGAAGTCGGTGGAGAAGCTGTGCATGCGGCTTTCGATCCCGCCGAGCAGGTTCGAATAGTAGTTGTAGAAGACCACCGCCGGGATGGCGACCACCAGACCCGCGGCGGTGACGATCAGCGCCTCGGAGACGCCGGGGGCCACGACTGCCAGGGAGGCGGAGCCCCTGAGGCCGATCTCGCGGAAAGAGGTCATGATGCCCCAGACCGTGCCGAAAAGGCCGATAAAGGGCGCGGTGCTGCCGGTGGTGGCCAGGAAGGGCAGGGAGAGGCCGAGGCGGGAGAGTTCCAGCACCTCGGTCTTGTGCACCGCCCGCTTGAGCGGCTC
>JBFLYY010000085.1:0-4142 GCA_040756495.1 Thermodesulfobacteriota bacterium
TGGCCCCCGCACCGCCGCCTTTGCCGCCACCAAGGGCGGCATCTTCGGCCTGAAAAAGTAAGGAGGGGCGATGAGCCTGTCCCGGGAGATCGCGACCTGGCGGCAATTGCCGCTGCCCGAGTTGATGCGTCGGGCCCTGGCGGTCAAGCTCGCGCGCCGCGGGGCGGCCGTCTCGCTCTGCAGCATCGTCAACGCCAAGTCCGGCAAGTGCAGCGAGGATTGCCGCTTCTGCGTGCAGTCGGCCCACTATAGCACCGAGGCGCCGGTTTATCCTCTGAAGGGCCGGGAGGAGATCGTGGCCGCGGCGGCCGAGGCCAGGCGCATCGGCGCCAGCCACTTCTCGCTGGTCACCAGCGGCCGCGGTCTGCCGGCCGCGGAAATCCCGCAGCTTGCGGCCATGATCCGCGCCATCCGCGAGGAGGTGGGGATCAAGGTCTGCGCCTCCCTCGGCATCCTCGACCAGGCGGCCCTGGGCGAACTCAAGGCCGCCGGCCTCTCCCGCTACCACCACAACCTCGAATCCTCGCGGCAGTTCTTTCCGCGGGTCTGCACCACCCACACCTTCGCGGAGCGCCTCGCCACCATCGCCGCGGCCAAGGCGGCCGGGCTCGAGGTCTGCGCCGGCGGCATCTTCGGCCTGGGCGAATCCGAGGAGGACCGCATCTCCATGGCCATAAGCCTCAGGGAGTGCGGGGTCGATTCGGTGCCCGTCAACCTGCTCATCCCGCTGCCCGGCACCCCCATGGCCGGGCAGGCGCCGCTGGCCGTGGCCGAGGTGTTGCGCGCCATCGCCCTCTACCGCCTGATCGGGCCCGCCCTGCCCATCCGGCGCGCGGCCGGCCGCGAGAGCGTGCTGCGCGACTTTCTCGGCACCGCTTTCCTGGCCGGTGCCGACGGCATGATGATCGGCGGCTACCTCACCCAGCGGGGGCGGCTGCCGGAAGAGGACCAGCGCTTCATCGCCGAAGTGGCCGGGATATGGTCGCGATAGCGGCCTGGCTTGCGGCCCGACAGGCAGAAGGCACCCTGCGCCGGCTGGTGGGGCTCGACCACCTGGGCCATGGCCGGGTGCGGCTTACAGGGACCGCGGGGCCGATGCTCCTCGATTTTTCCTCCAACGATTATCTCGCCTTGAGCGAACATCCCGCCCTGATCGCGGCGGCCAGCGAGGCGCTGCGGCGCTATGGCACCGGCGCCGGGGCCGCGCGCCTCATGAGCGGCAACTTCCCGGTCCATCAGGAACTGGAAGCGGCAGTGGCGGCCCTGAAGGGCCAGGAGGCGGCGCTCCTCTTCGGCAGCGGCTACGCGGCCAACGTCGGGACCATTGCCGCCCTCGTGGGCCGCGACGATATCGTCTTCACCGACCGGTTGAACCACGCCAGCATCTACGACGGTTGCCGCCTGGCCGGCGCCAGGCTTGCCCGCTTCCGCCACAACGACCTCGATCATCTGGAGGAGTTGCTTGCCAGCCGGCGCGGCAAGGGCACGGCGCTCATTGTCGCGGAGTCGCTCTACAGCATGGATGGCGACCGGGCGCCGCTGCGCGAGCTGGCCGGGCTGAAGGAGCGGCACGGCTGCCTGCTCATGGTGGATGAGGCCCACGCCACCGGGGTCTTCGGCATGGGCGGCGGCGGGATCATCGAGGAGGAGGGACTGACCGGCAGGGTCGATCTCGCCATGGGCACCTTCGGCAAGGCCCTGGGCAGCTACGGCGCCTATGTCGCCGCCTCGCGGCAGATGATCGAGTTTCTCGTCAACCGGGCGCGGAGCTTTGTCTTCTCCACCGCCCTGCCGCCGGCCGTGGCCGCGGCCTCGCTCGCCGCGGTCCGGCTCATCCGGGAGGAGCCAGGATTGCGGCAGGAACTGCATAGCCGGGTCGCCCTCTTCAAGGAGGCCCTTCGCCAGGGTGGGATAACGGCGGACCTCGGGCCATCCCAGATCATCCCCCTCCAGGTCGGCGAGAGCACCGCGGCGGTGGCCGTGGCCGAGCGGCTGCGCGAGCACGGCCTCTTCGTGCCGGCGGTGCGGCCGCCCACGGTGCCGGAGGGCACGGCCCGCCTCCGGTTCTCCGTCACCCGTCACCTTGGCGAGGCCGATCTCAAAGAGGCCGCCCTCGCCGTCTGCAACGTCGTCAACCCCTGAGGCGCTGGCACCGCGGGCAGAAGAAGGTGGCCCGCCCGCCGAGGACAAGGCGTCGGATTGCCTGCCGGCAGCGGGGGCAGGGCTTTCCGTCCCGGCCATAGACGGCCAGCTCCAACTGGAAATAGCCCGGTTTGCCGCTGGCGTTTTCGTAGTCCGAGATGGTGGAGCCGCCCATGGCGATGGCCTTCGTGAGAATGGCGCGACTTGCCGTGACAATGCGTTGCCATTCCCTTTTTTGCACCATGTTGGCCGGTGTTTCCGGATGGATGCCCGCGGCAAAGAGGGTTTCGTTGGCATAGATGTTCCCCAACCCCACCACCACCCGGTTGTCCATGAGATAGCCTTTGATGGGCATCCTCTTTCTCCCGGCCTTTTCGAACAGGTACTCTGCGGAAAACTCCGCGGCAAAGGGCTCCGGTCCGAGTTCGGCAAAGGGCTCGTGCCTGGCCAGCTCCTCCGCCGTGAAGAGTTCGGCAAAGCCGAAGCGCCGCACGTCGTGGAAGCGCATCTCCTTGCCGTTGTCGAGGAGAAAGCGGAGGTGGTCGTGCTTTTTGGCCGGGCCTTCCGGGGGAAAGAGGCCGAGTTTGCCCGTCATGCCCAGATGGAAGACCAGGAGCGCCTTGCTGCTCAGATGGAGGAGGAGATACTTGGCCCGCCTGGTCACGGCAAGGATGGTGGCGCCTTTGGCAAACTCGTGCATCTTCGCCCGCGGGAAGGGCTTGCGCAGCTTTTTGCGGCTCGTGGCAATGGCGAGGATCGTTCGCCCCGTCACCAGGGGGGCGAGCCCCTGGCGCACCACCTCCACCTCGGGCAGCTCCGGCATCAGTTCGGCTCCGCTGCCGGCCGGAAACGCCGCACCACCTTGGGGATGAAGAAGGAGGCGACAAAGAGGGCCAGCGACAAGAGGGTCTGCCAGCCGAAAAGCTGGTGCCAGTCGCCCGATTTCCATACGCTGGCCAGGGTGGCGAAGAAGAAGGTGAGGACAAAGCCGCCGACGATGATGCCGAACAGGGTGCCGAAGAAATAGTCGCGGAAGGTGACCCTGGTGAGTCCCATGCCGAAGTTGAGCGGGGTGAAGGGGAAGAAGACGAGGCGCAGGTAGAGGGTGGTGGCAAAGCCGTTGGCCGCGATCTTGTCGTCGTACGCCTTGAGCCGGTCGCCGACGAGCGAAGCGGCGAAATCGCGACCCAGATAGCGGCCGATGAAGAAGGCGGCCGAGGCGCCGGTGAGCGCGCCGATCTCGTTGTAGAGAAAGCCGTGGAGGGTGCCGAAGAGCACGGCGCCGATGCCGGTGAAGAGGGTGGCGGGCAGGAAGAGGCAGATCCCCAAGGCATAGACGAGGATGAAGACCGCCGGCCCCCAGGGGCCGCTCTCGCGGACAAAGGCCTCGATCCGTTCCGGCGCGATCCACTCCCTCAGGGGCGTGGCCCGAAAGAGCCAGAGTGCGCCGACGAGAAAGAGAAGGAAGAGGGCGGCCTTGAGTGCGCCCGTGCGGGAATTGGCGGTGGCGTTCATGGCTGGCTCCGGTGCTGCCGGGCGGCGCCCATGAGGGGGCAGAGGCGCTGGAGGCATTCCTTGTTCTTCCCCTGCTGGCGGCAGCGCAGCGGGAAATCGGCCTTGAGCGCGACGGGCAGGAATTCCCGCGAGAGCGCGGCCGCCTCCCTGAGCGCGATGACGCTCTCCCGCTGGCAGCAGCGGGCGCCTTCGGTTGCGGCGATGCGGCCGAGTACCCGGGCGGTGGCCTGCTGCGCGAGCTGCCGTGCCTTGGGGGTGAGCGGGGTGGCGTTGCATAGCACGCTCATGCCGATGCCCACCCCGGCGGCGGCGCCGCAGGTGCCCCAGAAACCGCAAACCCCGCCGGGCACCTTGCTGCCCCGTTCGATGGCCGTGAGGATCGCCTCCCGCCCGAGGTTGCCGCCCAGGTTGCGGTAGGTGGCGACCATGATGCCCGGCACCAGGGCATGGTGCTCCGGGCCGTGCAGCGGGAAGGCCGGGTGGCG
>JBFLYY010000086.1:0-5395 GCA_040756495.1 Thermodesulfobacteriota bacterium
ACGAGAATCAGGGCACCGAGCGCACCTGGCAGCTCGCCAACACGGTGATCGCCTTCTTCTGCGTGGTGATCAGCGCTCTTGTTTTGCTCGGCATCTTTTTTGCCGACGAGATCGTCCGCTTCATGGTGGAGGCGGATTTCGAGCAGATCCCCGGCAAGGTGGAACTGACCGCGAAGCTCACCACCATCATGTTCCCCTTCCTCCTCGTGGTCTCCCTCTCCTCGGTGGTGATGGGGATACTCAATACCAAGGGCCGCTTCTTCATCCCGGCGCTCGCGGCGAGCTTCTTCAACGTGGGGTCGCTGGTTGGCGGTATCTCCATGGCCCTCATCATGCCCTGGTTCGGCCAGCCCGCCATTGTCGGCATGGCCATCGGCACCATGCTCGGCGGGATTTTGCAGCTCGGTGGCCAGTTGCCCACCTTGTTCAAGACCGGCTTCCGTTTCCGCTGGCACTTCGACCTGAAAGACCCGGGCCTGCGCCGCATCCTCCGTCTCATGGTGCCGGCGGTGATCGGTCTGGCGCCGCTCCAGGTGAACGTGCTGGTCAACACCTACTTTGCTTCCTCCTTGGCCGAGGGAACCCTCTCCTGGCTCAACTACGCCTTTCGTCTCTTCTTTTTCCCGGTGGGCATCTTCGGGGTGGCGCTTTCCACGGCGACCATGCCGGTGATCTCCCGCTATGCGGCCCAGCGGGAGATGGGGATGGTGCGGGAGACGGTGGTCTCCGCGCTCATCATGGCCTTCTGCCTGACCATTCCCGCAAGCGTGGGCCTCGTCATGCTCTCCGAGCCCATTGTCCGCCTGGTCTATCAGTACGGCCGCTTCGACCCCTTCACTACCCTGCGCACCGCCGAGGTGCTCAGTTGCTACAGCGTGGGCCTCTTTGCCTACGCGGCGGTGAAGATCATGGTGCCGGTCTTCTATGCCCTGAACGATACCCGCTTCCCGGTGATCGGCAGCTTCCTCACCATGCTCCTCAACGTGGTCATCATCTTCCTCACCGTGACCACCCTGCAACACAAGGCCCTGGCCTTGTCGATCTCGCTCGCCATGACCTGCAACTTCCTCTTTCTGAGCATCGCCCTCTACCGCAAGGTGGAGGGGTATCCCCTCGGCTATGTGGTGAAGGGCTTTTGCAAGGTGGTGGCCGCCTCCCTCGTTATGGCGGGCTGGCTCCATGGCCTGCGGCTGGGGCTTGCCGGGATACTGCCCCACGGTCGCCTGGCCGAGGCCGCTGGCCTTGTGGTGGTGATGGTCACCAGCGCCGGGCTCTATGGCGCATTGCTCTATCTTCTGCGGGTGCGGGAGCTGACGGTGCTGGTGGATAAATTCCGGGGCCGCTTTTTGAAAGCTTAACCGGCGCGGGGCGTCATTCGCCGCAGCAGTTCAAGCTGGGCAAGGAGCGCGGGTACTGCGGAATCGACCCGCAGGATGCGGGAGCCCAGGGTGAAGCCCTGAAAGCCGCAGGCCGCGAAGCGGTCGAGTTCGAAATCGACCCAGCCACCCTCCGGGCCGATGGCAAGGAGGGCCTGGTCGGCAAGCGGCATTGGCGCCACCTCGGGCAGCGGGGCCGCGGCGGTGGGGTGGGCGATGAGCCGCACCGGATAGTCAGGGAGATAGGCCGGGAGGATGTCCTCCACAAAGGGGCGGAAGCGCTGGTGGATCGTCACCTCGGGCAGCCTGGTGTCCACCGCCTGTTCGAGCCCCTGGATCAGGGCGCTCTCGTAGGCCTTGTCCCGAAGCAGGGAGGCCTGAAAGAAGCTCTTCTCCACGCGGTTGGCGTTGATGAGGAAGATCCGCGCCACCCCGAGGGCCGTGGCCTGGGCCAGGACTCTTCTCAGCATGATCGGCCGGGGCAGGGCGAGGATGAGGGCCGTGGGCGGCAGCGGCGGCACCGGGCCGCGCAGGGCAAGGCGCAGGGAAACGCTGCCGGCCGCAACGGATTCCACCGTGGCAGTGCCCAGGGGGCCGTTTAGCAGGCCGACCCGCAACTGGTCGCCCTCGACGCTCCGGAGCACGGTGCGGATATGTTCGGCCCGGTGGTCGGTGAGGGTGACGTGGTCGCCGCTCGCCTCCTCCGGAAAGAGGAGAATCAGGTTCATGGCTCCATGAGACGGTTGCTCGTTCTCTACAACATCGTGCAGGTGGTGGCGCTGATTGTAGTCGCTCCCCTCCTTTTCGTCAAAAGTATCCTCACCCCGCGCCACCGGGGGCGGATCGGCCTGCGCCTCGGCATCGGCCTGGCGAAAAAGGTGGGGAACTTGCCGGAGGGAGCGCCGCGCCTCTGGGTCCATGCCCTCTCGGTGGGAGAGGTTGCCTCCTCCCGCGCTCTGGTTTTGGCCCTGCGGAAGCAGTACCCCGAGGCGACCCTCATCTTCTCCGCCACCACCCGCGCCGGTTTGGCCTATGCCCGCGAGACCCTGGGCAACACGGTGGACCGGGTGATCCCATTCCCCTATGATTTTTACTGGTCCGTCCGGCGGGCGATTCGTCTGGTGCGGCCCGACCTCTTCCTCCTGGTGGAGACCGATTTCTGGCCCAATCTGCTGGGCCAGCTCGCAGGCCGCAAGGTTCCGACCCTGCTGGTGAACGGCCGCATCTCCGCTGCCGCCTTCCGCAACTACCAGCGCTTCCGTTTTCTCTTTGCCCCGCTCTTCAACGCCTTTTGCCTCCTTTCCATGCAGACCGAAGGGGATGCCGAGCAGATGCGGCAGCTCGGCGTGGCGCCGGAACGGGTGGAGTCCCTGGGCAATCTGAAATATGTCGTGCTGCCGGAACAGAAGCCGCCGGAAACGGTGCGGCAGCGCTTTGAAATTCCCCGGAACCGGCGGGTCTGGGTGGCGGGCAGCACCCATCCGGGCGAGGAGGCAATCCTCTTTGCCGTCTTTGCCCGGCTTGTCGAGCGTTTTCCCGATCTTTTCCTGATCCTGGCCCCGCGCGATGTGGCACGGGCAGACGAGTTGCTCGCTCTGGCCCATAACCAGGGGCTCAAGGCAGGGCTCCGCTCGGCGCCCCGGCTGCCCGGCGTCAACCTGCTCATCCTCGATACCCTGGGCGAACTCGTCACCCTCTACGCCGTGGCCGAGGTCGCCTTTGTCGGCGGCAGCCTGGTGGAGGAGCGGGGCCACAATCCCCTGGAGCCGGCGGCCCTTGGCAAACCGGTGCTCTTTGGTCCGCACATGGAGGACTTTGCCGAGATCAGCCGCGATCTCGTGGCGTGCGGCGCCGCGGTGCAGGTGGCGGACGAGACGGATCTTTTGGCGCAGATGCTCTCCTGGTTGACGGATCAGGTTCTGGCTCGGGCGGCGGGGGAGGAAGGGCGGGCGCTTGTGGGCCGCCGCCAGCAAGGGGTGGTCGAGCGCTATCTCGCCAGAGTGGCGCGGTTGCCGGCAGGAGGGGACGCCTGATGCCGGCCAGACTGCGACTCCTCTTTGGCGTGGGTTGGATCTTTTCGCCGCTCTACGCCGGCATCATGCGTCTCCGGGCCTGGATGTACCGGCGCGGAATCCTCTTTCGCCAGGAGCGGTTCCCGGTGGTGGTGGTGAGCATCGGCAACCTCACCCTGGGCGGCACCGGCAAGACGCCGCTCGTCATGTACGTGACGCGCCGATTGCTTGGCCTGGGGCGCAGCCCCGCCATCCTGAGCCGCGGTTACGGCGGCAAGGCCAAAGGCGCGGTGAACGTCGTGACCGACGGCAAAACCATCGCGTTGACCGCTGCCGAGGCTGGCGACGAGCCGCTCCTCCTGGCCGAGTCCTTGCCCGGGGTGCCGATCCTGGTCGGGCCCAAGCGGGTGCCTCTCGGCCGGGCGGCCATCGACCGTTTCCCGGTGGATACCCTGGTGCTCGACGACGGCTTCCAGCACCTGGCCGTGGCCAGGGATCTCGACCTCGTCCTCTTCAGCGCCAGGAGTCTCCTGGGCAATGGCCGGGTCTTCCCCGGCGGCCCTCTGCGCGAACCCGTGGCGGCCCTGCACCGTGCCCACGCCTTCGTCATCACCGGGGTGGATGGGGAGAACCGTGGGGCGGCCGGAACGTTCAAGGGGCGGCTCATGGCGGCGTTTCCAGGGAAGCCGGTCTTCATGGGCGAGTATCTCCCGAGCGCCCTTGTGCACAGCGAGCACGGCCATCCCCTTGCCATCGACAAGGGACGCCATCTGCCCCTCCACGGCTTTGCCGGCATCGCCAACCCGGACTCCTTCCGCCGCACCCTGGAGCAGGGCGGCTTCCTTCTCACCGGCTTCACTTCGTTTCAGGACCACCACACTTACAGCGCAACGGATGTCGCGGAACTGGTCGCCGCGGCCCGGGCCCGCAAGGGGGTGGCCCTTATCACCACCGAAAAGGACTACGTGAAACTCGCCCCCTTCTTCGGGGAGTTCCCGATCCTGGCCCTGCGGGTGGAACTCTTCATGGAAGAGTCCTTCGACCGCTTCCTTGCCGAGTGCCTCGACCGTCTTTCCCTCTCCTGACCGGATGTGCCGTGGTGTGTGCTATTTGCCACACCGGCAGGGCTGGGGAGGGGTGGTGTGTTTTTTTTGCAACAGGCACTGGCCGGCGAACCGGACGCGGTGTGTTGCTTTATCTCTTTGATCTCGTGAGATTGTTTGTTGTCCCCTGGTTCTGTTTTTGAGGGTGGATCGATTCGTGCATGTATTGAATGACCAACAAAGCAGTGCGAGACACCTTCAACGAGGTTGACGATATCATGGAATCCTTTCAGCATACACTCAAGAAGAGCGTGCGTTTTGCCGGCATCGGCCTCCACTCCGGCAAGCCGGTGACCGTGGCGGTCCATCCCGCCGAGGTCAACAGCGGCCTGCGTTTTCTTCGGGCCGATCTGGGTCAGCAGGTGCCGACCCCGGCCTTCATGGACCGGGTGGTCGATACTAGGCTGGCCACCACCCTGGCCAACGACGACGACGCCACCGTGGCCACCACCGAGCATCTGCTCTCCGCCATCGCGGGCCTTGGCATCGACAACGCGCTCATCGAGCTGCACGGGCCGGAGGTGCCGATCATGGACGGCAGCGCCGCGCCCTTTGTCCACGTGCTCCGCCGGGTCGGCCGGGAGCGGCAGCAGGCCTGCAAGTGGATGCTCAAGTTCAATCGCCCGGTTTCCTTCGCGGAGAACGGCCGCTCGGTGCGGATCGAGCCCCACAACGGCTTCAGGATCACCGCCGAGATCGAGTTCGATCACCCCATGATCCGCCGCCAGGCGGTGACCGTGGAGGTGACCCCGAAGCTCTTTGCCGGCGAGATCGCCTCGGCCCGCACCTTCGGCTTCCTCCGCGAGGTGGAGATGTTGCGCGCCAACGGCCTCGCCCTGGGCGGCTCCCTCGACAACGCGGTGGTCGTGGGTGAGGAGGGGGTGCTCAATGCCGGCGGGCTCCG
>JBFLYY010000087.1:0-2783 GCA_040756495.1 Thermodesulfobacteriota bacterium
CTGACGGCGGCCATTACGGCCTACGAACGGGCGCTCCCTCTCCTGCCGGACGACGGCGACCTCCTTTTCAATCTGGCCATTGCCTACGACAAGAGTGGCCAGGCCGCCGAGGCTCTTCGCTCCTGGAACCTAGCCCTGCGCCTCGCCCCGGACGATGTCGAACTCCGTTACAATCTGGCCCTCTTTCACAAGCGTGCCGGCGACGACGAGGCCGCGCTGTCCCAGCTCGAAGAGGTGGTGCGCCGCGAGCCCGGCTACGCGCCGGCCTATGGCCATCTGGCCACCCTTTCCCTCCGTCGCGGTCAAGCATCGCAGGCCATGTGCTGCTATGAACGGTTGCTGGAACTCGGCCACGACGTCGAGGCGGCCCGCCACATGCTGGCGGCCTTGCGCGGCGAGCGGTTGGAAAAGGCGGCAACGGGCTATGTCCGCAAGCTCTTCGACGGCTACGCCGAGACCTTCGAGCAGGAGCTGGTGGAACGGCTGGGCTACGACGCCCCGGCCCGCCTGCGGTTCCTGGTGGAGCGCTCCCTGCCGGCCGGCCGGCGGTTCGGCCGGCTGCTCGATCTCGGGTGCGGGACCGGCCTGGTGGGGGAGGCCTTCCGGGATCTGGCGGCGACACTCGTCGGGGTCGATCTCTCCGGCCGTATGGTGGCCGTGGCCCGCGACAAGGGGATCTACGACGAACTGGAGGTTGACGAGGCGGTTGCCTTCTGCCGCCGGCAGGAGCGGCGGTTCGATGCCATCGTGGCGGCGGACGTTCTCGTCTATCTCGGCGAGTTGGGTTCTTTCTTCGCGGCCCTGGCGGCGGCGTTGCTTCCCGGCGGGCTGGTGGCCTTCTCCACCGAACGGGCCGCGGCGGGCTTTACGCTCCGGCCCAGCGGCCGCTATGCCCATGCCCCCGACTACGTGGCAGAGACCGCGATCGCCTGCGGTCTGCGCCTCCTGGTGCGCGAGGAAACCCGCCTGCGCCAGGAACAGGGGCAGTGGCTGGTGGGGGATCTTTTCATCCTGGCCCTGGCGGGGTAGCTATTTGCCGAAGGGGCAGATCGGGTAGTGGCACTGGGGGCAGTTCCGGCAGAGGCCGCCGTGGCCCATGGCCGCGATTGCCTCGCGGTCGATCTCCTGGCCGGCCAGTATCCGCGGCAGGATGAGATCGAAGACCGTGATCTTGTGGAACATGCCGCAGGCCGGCAGCCCCAGCACCGGCACCTGGCCGATGGTGGCAGCGAGGAACATGGCGCCCGGCAAAACAGGGGTGCCGTAGACGATGTTGCTGGCCCCGGCCCTGGCGATGCCGAGGCGGGTGACGTCGTCGGGGTCCACCGACATGCCGCCGCTGGTGACGATGAGGTCCGCCCCCTCGGCCAGGCAGTCGCGGATGGCGGTTGCGATCAACTCCACATCGTCCGGGGCGAAGCGGACCGCCACCACCTCGGAGCCGATGGCAGAGAGCTTCTTGCGCAGCACCGGCTCAAAGGCATCCTTGATCCGGCCATGAAAGACCTCGTTGCCGGTGATGACGAGGCCCGCCTTTGCGGTACGGAGCGGCAGCACCGAGAGCACCCCGCCGGCCGCCTTCGCAATCTCCACCGCCTCCTCCACCACCTGGCGTTTGGAAACCAGGGGGATGAGCCGCGTGCCGGCCACCAGATCCCCTTGGGCCACCAGGGTGTTGGTATGCAGGGTGGCGCACATCACCTCGCCCAACCGATTGAAGGCGTGGAGCGCCTCGACGTTGACCTGGAAGAGGCCGGTGTGGGCGGCGTGGAGGTTGACCTTGCCCTCCACCACGTCGGTGGGCCAGGTGACACCCGGCCCGGCTATGGCCGCGGCCATGGCCAGGGCTGCCTCGTTTTCGTGGATGTCCTCCGCGGTCAGTTCCAACACGTAGATGTGTTCCTTGCCGAGCCTTTTCAGGTGCTCGACGTCCTCGGGCCGGATGATGTGCCCCTTCTTGAAGGCACGGCCCTTGAATTCGCCCTGGCGGATCTCGGTCACGTCGTGGGGCAGGATCATGCCCACGGCCTGGTCCACGGGAACGGTCTTGGCCATGCTCTTATCCCTCCACCGGTTCGTAGTAGCGGCCAAAGGCGCAGGGGCGGCAGAGGGTTCGCCCCTCCTGCTCGACGTCGCGGCAATCCTGCACCCAGTCGCCGCACGCGGCGCACCGGACGCGTTTTAACGGCCGGCCCGGCATGTCCTCCGCCGGCACCTTGACCCGCACCGGCTGAATCCGGAAGAGTTCCGCCTCGGGCATGATCCGGTAGGCCGCGAGCTGCTGGCGGTAGCGGTCCTCGATCTCGGGGCAGTAGTTTTTCGCCGTTTCCCGCGCTTCTTCGAGGGCGGTGACGCGGACCGCCTTGCCGCTCTTGAGGTTGACGAAGGTGGCGGCCATGATGCCGTAGTCGAGCCATTTGAGCGAGCGTTTGCCCAGGGTGCAGCCGGTGACGGTCTGGATGGCGTCGGTGGCGCAGCGGTCGATCTCGACCAGTACGTAAAAGTCCTTGCGCTCCGTGCCGCGCGGATCGGTGATGCCGATCTCGCGGAGGCCGATCATGGCCAGGCGTACGCCGATGACCTGGCCGGCGCAGATATGGCCGTGGATGGTGGTGGAGCGTTCGAGCAGTTCGTCAAAGTTTTCCATAGGGGTTCCACCATGATGCGAAGAGGATCAGGAGAGACAACGTAGTCGAAAAGCGGGGGAAATGCAATGTGGAGAGGAAGGATGTAATGCCTCCCCTTGCGGGGAGGCATTACACGCGGCATTCACCCATTCCGGC
>JBFLYY010000088.1:0-11923 GCA_040756495.1 Thermodesulfobacteriota bacterium
TTCGGCAACGCCCCGGGCGCCGGTGGCGCGCAGCACGGCCTCTGAGGGGCTGATGCCGGCCACGCGGTTCAGTTGATCCTTGGTGTAAAAATCGATGGACAAGCCCCGCTCCCCGGCAAAGGCAAGAAGCCCTGCCTCGTCGCTCTTCACGTCGATGGAGGCGAGGTTGCGGATGGCGAGTGGCGAGAGATTGTGTTCGCTCAAGGCCTCAGCCAGAGCCACACCGATATCTTCCCTGCTGGTGCCGCGGTTGCAGCCAATACCCACCACCAGGTGGCGGGGCCGGAGCAGGAGTATCCCCTTCGGCCACGAACCGAGGCGATGGCTCACGATGCAGTCGGCCTCTTCCGGCGCCGCTACCGCAACCAGATCCGCAGGCAGCGAGGCAATCGGAACCTCCGAAAAAATCCGCAGCATGCCGCTGTTGACCAGCCTGGCACTGGCCCTGGTCAAAGCCTGGCGCTCCTCTGCCGCCAGATTCCGTTCCCGGGCCCAGAGATCGAGGGCGGTCTGGCCGAGGAGGTCCGAGGCGGTGGTGATCACTGCCTGGCCGCCGGTAATCGCTGCCACCTGCCGGGCCAGGTCGTTGGCCCCTCCAAGGTGGCCGGAGAGGAGGCTCACGGCAAAGCGGCCCGTCTCGTCCACCACCACCACGGCGGGGTCGCGCTCCTTGTCGGCAACCAGCGGAGCGATGCAGCGCACCACGATGCCGGTTGCCATCACGCAAACCAGGCCGTCGTACTCCTGCCAGAGGGCCGGCATCAACTCGCCGAGGCCGCTCCGCCGGGGAATCACGCTTCCTCCCAACCCGGCGGCAAGGCGGGCTGCCAATTGCTGCCCTCCCTCGCTCACCGCAAGACAGGCGATGCGGGGCGGTTCAGGCCGTACGGCAGCCATGGCTGAATTCCTTGTCGTAGAGCCTGGAAAGGGCCTCGGGCGGCAGTTCGGCAAAGACGCGGCCCACGGCGATGATCGCGGTCTTGTTGATCCCGGCCTTCTCGACCTCTTCGGCAATGGTGGAAAGCGTCCCCCGGAGAATCCGCTCCTCGGGCCAGCTCACCTTCTCCACCACCGCCACCGGGGTCTCCGCCGGATAGCCGCCTTGGCGCAGGTCGGCCACCACCTCGCGGATCATGCCGACGCTCAAGAGGATGAGCATGGTGGCCTGGTGGCTGGCAAGGCTTACCAGATCCTGCCCTTCCGGCACCGGGGTGCGGCCGGCCCGCCGGGTGATAATCACGGTCTGGGAAATCTCGGGCAGGGTGAGTTCGGCCTGAAGTGCGGCGGCGGTGGCGGTGGCGGAACTCACCCCCGGCACCATCCGGTAGGGGATGCCCCGGCTGTCGAGGGCCGCCATCTGCTCCTTGATCGCCCCGAAAATGGACGGGTCGCCGGTATGGAGGCGCACCACCCTTTTTCCTGCCTGCCAGGCCGTGGCCATGAGGTCGATGATCTCGGCAAGGTGCAGGGGGGCCGAATCGTGGACCTCCGCCTTAAGCCCTGCCACCATGGCCTTAGGGACCAGGCTGCCGGCATAGACCACCAGATCGGCCTCGGCAAGCAACCGCTGGCCGCGCACGGTGATGAGTTCCGGGTCGCCCGGCCCGGCGCCGACAAAAGAGATGGGGTGAGTTGGGGTGTTACGCATACGAAGGTCTCGCGACTGTTCTTATCGTTGCACGCAAGGCCGCGCTGTGGCAACTTTTTTCCCCGTGGCATCTCCGCGGCTTGGCGTTGCCTCTCTCCCTGACCGCCATCACTTGCGCACGATCACGGTGGAGAAGTAGTGGAGTTCCTCGCCCGCCGCCTTGGCCAGATCGCGGCGCACCCGCTCGTTGGTATGGCTCACCCGCTCCACCAGCACCGCCTTGTCGAGGAGGTCGAGTTCGGAAAGCAGGGTTACCACTTTGGGCATCACCCGGTGCACCTTCATGAGGACCACGGTATCGAACTGCTCGATGGTCTCGCGCAGCCGGCCATTCTCGAAGGTGGCCGGGACCACCACCAGGCGGTCGTCGCCCAGGCAGAGGGGCTGGCCCACGGCCGCCGCGGAGGCGCCCACGGAGGAAACGCCGGGCACCACGGAGATCCGCGCCTCGGGCGCATACTTGAGCAGGGTCTCGCAGACGTAGAAGCCGGTGCTGTAGATGGCCGGGTCGCCCAGGGTGGGGAAGGCCACGTCGATGCCCTGGGCGAGCTTGGCCCGGATCGCCTCGGCGGCGAATCTCCAGGCCGCCTCCACCTCCGCGTCGGGCGGCAGGCCCATGCGGATCTTCTTCATGGGGAAGTGGAGTTCCAGAATCTCCTTGCCTGCCGTGGCCACGGCGCCGGAGAGGATGGAAAGCGCGGTGCTCTCCCCCTCCTGGTGCGCCTTGGGCGCGAACCAAACCGGGCAGCGCGCGAGCAGCCGCGCCGCCTTCAGGGTCATGAGTTCCGGGTCGCCCGGCCCCACCCCGATCACATAGAATTCTCCACTCATTTCCTGCCCACCATGATGGCTATGGGATTCATTATTGTCTCCTCGCCGTCCGGATAGCCCCGGCGGCTGACGCTGATCTCGCTGATCGTTACCGTGAGCCCGGCCCGGTGCAGCAGGGCGGGCGCCTGTTCCTTGGTCGCAGGGATGACGCCGTTCACCACGATTGTGCCGCCCGCCTTGAGCCGGGAGGCGGCGTGGTCGATGATGGCCGCAAGATTGCCGCCGCTGCCGCCGACAAAAACCCGGTCCGGATCGGGCAGGTCTTTCAAGACCTCGGGCGCCTCCCCTGCCACCACGACGACGTTGCAGACGCCAAAGGCACGGCAGTTGGCGCGGATGTTTGCAAGCTCCACTTCGTTGCGCTCCACCGCATGGACGCAGAGGCCAGGGGCGAGGCGCGCCGCCTCGATGGCCACCGAGCCGCTGCCCGCGCCGATGTCCCAGAAGACCCCTTCCGTCGGCAGCCGCAGGCTGTGGAGGGCGGCACCCCGCACCTCGTCCTTGGTGATGAGCCCCCGGCTGTGGCTGATCTCGGCCTCGGTGAGGCCGAAGGCCGGTAAGTCAGTCGCCACGGCCGGTCGGCTGAGGAGCATGACGTTCAGATCGCCGAACTCCTGTGCCGCGATCTCGGCCAAGGTTCCCACATGGAGTCGCTCGTCAACGAGGCCCAGATTCTCCGCCACCCGCACCGTGTAGCTGGCGGCAAGTTCCACATCACCCAAATTTTCGCAGGCCGCGCGAAGCGCCTGGGCCACCACGGCCGGGGAATTGACCCGGTCGGTGAAGCAAAAAACCCGTGTGTGGGGCAGGAGGCGTCCGCCCAGTTCCCCGAGCGGCCGGCCATGGAGGCTCACCACGGCCAGATCGTCCCATGGCTCGCCAAAGCGGGCGCAGGCCAGTTGCAGCGAGGAGAGAGCCGGATGGACCACGACCCGCTCCCGGCCCAGGCGGCTGATGAGGGTGCGGCCGATGCCGAAGAAGAGCGGGTCGCCGCTGGCCAGGACCGCCACCTCGGTCCGTTCAAGTCGCTCGGCCACCGCGGCCAGGGCCTGCTCCACCGGGGCAATGGGCAGCACCTCGACGCCCAGCCCCTCCACCAGGGGGCGATGGCGGCTCGATGCCACCACGCAGCCGCAGCGGGTGATGATGGCCCGCTGCTCCTCGTTGAGGACGCTGCCGGGCGCAATGCCGATGAGCTGGACCCTAAACACGCTCCACCACTCTGCCGTGGCCATCCACGAGAAAGAGTTCCACTGGCAGGGAGGAAACCTCCTCGGCATACCGCTTTGCCTCCAGGCAGACCAGGCGGACCACGTCGCGCCTGCCTGAGGCAACCAGCCGCTCGTAAAGTTCGCGGGCGGTGTTGACCCCTGCCATTTTCTTGAGGAACGCACCATCCACCCCAAGGCGGGCCAGCAAGTGCACCGCCTCCTCCGCCTCCAGGGCGCCGTGGCGCACATGGGTCTGGGGAATCCCCATGGCCGCCTTCACCGCCTTGGCCCACATGGCGGCAAGATAGATCCGCGCAAATCCGTGCTCTGCCGCACCCTTGAGCGAGAATTCGAGATAGTCGCCCATCATGGCCAGTCCCTCCTCGGGCAGGCCCAGGAGTTCCTGCACGGCCCGCTCCGAGGTGCGGCCGGTGGAAAGGACGATGGCCTCAAGCCCCGCTGCCCTGGCCACGTCCATGGAGGCAGTGATGGTGGCGGTCCACGCCTCGGCGGAGACGGGACGCACGATGCCGGTGGTGCCGAGGATGGAGAGGCCGCCCTTGATGCCGAGCCGGGCATTGAGGGTCTTGGCCGCCAAGGCCTCGCCGCCCGGCACGCTGACAGTGACCCGGACCCGGCCCTCTTTCCCGCTCCCGGCCAGGGCCTCGGCCACTGCCGCGCCGATCATCTTGCGCGGCACCGGGTTGATGGCCGGCTCGCCCACCGGCACCGGCAGCCCCGGCTTGGTCACCAGGCCGACGCCTTCACCGCCGCAGAGCATGATACCGCCGTCCAGTTCCACACAGCCCGGCTCGTTCGTGCCGGCAAACCATTCTGCCGTGGCCACGATCTCGGCACCGTTGGTCACGTCCGGGTCGTCGCCCGCGTCCTTCACCACCGAGGCGAGAAATTCGCCCTCCGCCGCCTGAAAACGGCAGAGGGGAAAGGCCACGCGGCTCCCATCCGGAAAGGGAACAACCACCGACGCACCGCCCGCACCGTTGCAGAGGCCCAAGACCGCCGCCTTGGCCGCGGCTGCCGCGCAGGCGCCGGTGGTGTATCCGGAGCGCAGCCGTTTCGCCATGTCACCCAGCCTCAATGAGACGCAGCAGGGCATTCACCGTGGCCGCGGCCACCGGGCTCCCGCCCTTGCGGCCCAAGGCGGTGATGAAGGGATATGGCTTCCCCGCGAGCATCGCCTTGGACTCGGCGGCATTGACAAAGCCGACGGGCACGCCCACCACGAGGTCCGGGCAAAAGAGCCCCGCATCGATCAACCGCATCACCTCAAGCAAGGCGGTGGGGGCGTTGCCGATGGCGACAATGCCGATCTTTTCCTTGGCCAGCCTGCGGATCGCCACCTCGGAACGGGTGAGACCCTGTGCCTTGGCCTCGGCCGCCACCTCCGGATCACCCACCCCGCAGAGCACCTGGCCGCCGTGTTTGGCAAGGAGCCCCTTGCCGATGCCGGTGGCGGTCATGGTCACGTCGGTGAGGATGTTCCTGCCTCCCCGGATGGCGGCGCGCGCCGCCCCAATGGCCTCGGGGTGAAAGCGGAGGTTCTCGGCAAAGGAAAAGTCGCCGGTGGCGTGGATCACCCGCCGCACCACGGCGAACTCCTCGCGGCTGTGGCTGGTGGGACCGAGTTCCGCCTCGATGATCCGGAAGCTCTCCGCCTCGATCTCCTCGGGCTTGACCTGCTGCAACTGCACGTCCATTTTCAGCACTCCTCGCAACTGCGGACAAAATTCCGGGCCACCTCGGGGTGCGCCCCCCAGTGAAGGTGGAGGTAGCCGCCCAGGGTATTTTTAACCCGATACCCCTCCTCCCGGCCATCGTTCAGACGATAGCAGCGGGCCACGTGCTCCGGCATGGGGTCGATCACAGAGTAGTGGAATTCGTGACCGCGCAGCAGCGTACCAACCGGCCCCCACAGGGTTTCGGCCTTCAGGGTCGCCTCGCGGTAACCAAGACTCGCCCGGCCCTTCTGCATCCGCGCCTCCACCGGATAGACTCCGGCCATGGGGTGGAGGCGGCCCTCCATGTCGCGGATGCCCCGGCTCAGGTACATGAAGCCGCCGCACTCGGCATAGAGCGGCCGGCCAGCCGCGGACCAAGCGCGGATCGCCTCGCGCATGGAGACATTGGCGGCAAGTCCTTCCGCATGGAGTTCCGGGTAGCCGCCGCCCAGGTAGATTCCCTGAATCCCCTCGGGCAGTCGCGCATCGGCCAGGGGGCTGAACGCCACCAGCTCGGCGCCTGCGTCAGCCAAAGAGGAAAGGTTCTCTTCGTAGTAAAAGCAGAAGGCCTTATCCCGGGCAATACCGATCCGCACCCGTGGCCCGGCCTGCTCGTTTCTGCTTGCCGGAGCGGGGTGCGATTCCGTTGTGGCCGCCAGGGCCGACAAACGGTCGAGATCGATATGGGCTGCCACGGTTTCCGCCAGCCTTGTCAGCGCCTCGCTGCCGAGCGGCGCCTCGTCGCCCATGTGGAGGCCGAGATACCGCTCCGGAATGGCAAAGGAAGCGTCACGGGGCAGAGAACCGACCACCTCGGCCCGGCAGTGGGCACCAATCGCCGTGCGCAGCATCTCCAGATGGCGGTCGCTCCCCACCCGATTGAGGATCACCCCGGCCAGCCGCACCGCAGGGTCCAGGGACTCGAAACCCTTGACCAGGGCCGCGGCGCTCTCGGCCATGGCACGGGCATCGATCACCAGGATGACGGGCAGCCCAAGCACCTTGGCCAAATGGGCCGCGCTCCCCTGGCCGCCGTCGAAGAGCCCCATCACCCCCTCCACCACCGCGATATCCGCGCCAGCAGCGTGGCGACCAAAACACTCCCGGACAAAGGATTCCCCGCACATCCAGGGATCGAGGTTATGGGAGAGACGGCCGGTCACCAGGCGATGCAGGGTGGGGTCGATGAAATCGGGCCCGGCCTTGAAGGGCTGGACCGCAAGCCCCTTCTGCGCAAGGGCGGCCATCACCCCCAGGGTGACGGTGGTCTTGCCGCAACCGCTCTGGGTGCCGGCCAGAAGGAGGCCGGGTATGCGACAGCTTGCCGCGCCCACGCCTAGCGGCCTGCCTTGAAGTGATTCGGATAGAGCATCCGGCCGATCCGGCGGATGCCCTCGGCAAGGCGCAGGGTGGGCCGGGCGACCAACTCCTCGTCCACCAGCATGACCCTGCCCTCCTGCACCGCCTTGATCGCACCAAAGCCGGGCTCGTTCACGATGGTCGCCACCTCCACCTTGTTCATCGGCCCCTGCTGGGCGAGGAAGACGTCGATTCCGCCCGCCTTGGCCAGGATGCGCTCCTTGCCGTAGGCCGCGATGTTGGTCTCCCGCACCCGTTCGGCATCGGCCGCCACGTTGATGCCGCCCGCCTTCTCCAGGGCAAAGATCGCCATGCTGGCAGGGGCAAAGGTCTTCATCTTGGCGTGGATCGCCTCGAAATAGACGCGCTGGCGCTTCGCCTCGGGAATCTTGGCCACGATGCGGTCGATGGCAGCCAGCTCTTTCTGGCAGCGCGTGACCATGCCCTCGGCCGCAGCCTCGCGGCCGGTGAGCATCCCGAGCTGGCGCCAGTAGGTGTAGGTCTCGTCGATGGTCACGGGCTGGAGCGAGACCACGGTGATCCCCGCCTCACGGAGCTTGGCCACGAGCTGGGGGTGGCTCCGTTCGATCATGGGCCGGATCAGCACCAGATCGGGGCGGGCCGCCATGAGCCGCTCCGCATCGCCCCGGTAATCGAAGGTCGGCCTGGTCAGGGCCGCGGCCGGATAATCCTCGTGCATGGAGACCCCGACGATCTCGCGGTCCAGGCCGAGGCTGAAGAGGTTCTCCGTGTGGGCCGGATAGAGGGAGATGATCCGGCTGAATGGTTTTACCACAGTGATGGCGCGACCCGCCTCATCGACAAAGCTTGCCGCCTCAAGGCGCCCGGCGACGAAAAACAGGGCCATCATCACTACGATCAACCGCACAGTACGCATACTCATGCTCCGTATCGAAAAGAAACCTGGAGGGCGCCGGAAAAGTCGTCCGCCGCCACCCGGCTTGCCACGCCAAAGACCTCGGCGATGGTCTTGCTGGTCAGCGTGGTGGCGGTTGGCCCGGCAGCCGCCACCCGCCCCTGGTTCAAGAAAACGATCTCGTCGCAATAGGCCGCGGCGAGATTGAGGTTGTGGACCACGGCGATCACCGTGCGCCCCGCACGCACCCGCTCTTGCGCCACCCGGAAGATCTCGATGGTATGGCGGATGTCGAGGTTGGAGGTCGCCTCGTCGAGGAGCAGGATCGGGGTATCCTGGGCCAGGGCCCGGGCCACCACCACCCGCTGCTTCTCGCCGCCGGAGAGTTCGGTGACCGCACGCTCCCGCAACCCGGCAATGCCGAGGGCCGCCATGGCGGAGTCGGCGATCTCCATATCCCCGGCACTCGGGGTGCCGAAGCGGGGCAGGTAGGGGTGGCGGCCCATGAGGACCACCTCGACCACGGTGAAGGCAAAGGGGATGGCAAAGTCCTGGGGCACCAGGGCGATCCGGCGGGCCAGCTCCCTGCGGCCATGGCTGCCGACCCGCTCGCCGTCGAGGCGCACCCGCCCCTCCTTGGGCTGCCGGTTGGCCATGAGCACGTCGAGCAGGGTCGTCTTGCCGCAGCCGTTGGGGCCGACCAGGCCGTAGAAGCGGCCAGGCGGCAGGGTCAAATCAATGCCCGCCAGGGCCTCCTTGTCGCCGTAGGCAAAGTGGACATCCTCCAAGACAAAGCCTTGCTCAGCCATGGAAGGCCCCCCTGCGCCGGAAGATGTAGCAGAAGAAGGGGCCGCCGATGAGGGCGGTGAGGACACCGATGGGCACCTCGCTGGGCAGCACGGCCCGGGTCACGGTGTCGGCCGAAAGGAGCAGAAGCCCGCCGGCCAGGGCGGAGAGCACCACCAGGCGCCGGTTGTCCGGGCCGGCCACCATCCGCATGAGGTGCGGGACGATGAGGCCGATGAAGCCGATGATGCCGGAAATCGAGACGCAGACCGCCACGAGGAGCGAGGCGGCAATGAGCAGAATCCGGCGCACCCGGCCCGTCTCGACACCGAGGGAATCGGAGGTGCGGCTGCCCAGGGCGATGATGTTCAAATCGCGGCCGTAATAGACCGCCACCGCAAGGCCGGCGAGGACGGTGGCGAAGACCACCCCCACCTGCGGCCAGGTGCGGCCGGCAAGGCTGCCCATGAGCCAGAAGACGATGATGCCCACGTGCTCGTCGGCAAGGTACTTCATGAAGCTGATGCCGGCGGCGAGGATGGCGCCGACGATGACGCCGGAGAGGATCAGGGTGTTGGCCGAGAGCTGACCGTCGTGGGAGGCGAGAAGCAGCACCACCACCAGGGCGAGCAGGGCACCGGCAAAGGCAAAGAGGGGCACCGGCAGGTGGCCGAACAGGGTGCCACTCACGAGCAGGGCCACCGAGGCGCCAAAGGCGGCACCCGAGGAGATGCCCAGGGTGTAGGGATCGGCCAGGGGGTTCAGAAGGAGCCCCTGGAAAAGGACGCCGCAGATGGCCAAGCCCGCGCCGACTCCCACCGCGGCGAGAATCCGGGGCAGGCGCACGTCGAGGACCACGTAGGAAAAGACCGGGTCCAGGCCGGAGGTGAGGGTCGCGTCGCCGGTGAGACGCCCGGCGATCACCCGCACCACCTCGGGCGGGGTGATGCGGATGAAGCCGAGGCCGGTGGAGAGGACGATGGCGGCACAGACCGCCATCGTCAGCCCCAGGGCCAGCCACGGGTATGTTCGCTGGGTGGAAGGCATGGTTCCTACTTCAGCTCCACGCCGTGATCCTTGGCGGCATCACGGATGTGCTGCACGAATATCTCGGCAAAGGGCGCGCTTTCGCCCACGCCACGGAGATCGACCTGGACGTTCATGCCCTTGGCCTCCAGGATCGTGCGCCAGGAGTCGGGCTCCTCGCCGGCCATGTCGTTCTTGGCGTGGTCGCCGGCCACGGTCATGAGCGCCTTCAGATAGACCTGGCGCACGTTGTCGCGCTCCAGGGCCGCCACCACATGACCCACCTCCGGAAAGCCCTCCACCATGCCGACGTAGATCCTGGCCTCCGGGTAGATCTCCCGCATCACCGCCTCCAGTTCCAGGTAGTAGCCGGTGGAGTAGTGCTCGTTGCCGTGGGCCATATAGACCAGGGCGCGCTGCTCCCTGGCCGCGGCCTCGACATCCTCGGCCAGGGCGCGGGCCGCGATCTCGATGTCCTTGCGGTACTCGTGCTCGATGCCGGGAACACCCAGGGCAGGACGGCCGATGAGCATCTGTCTGAAGGGCATGTTGCGCGCCTTCACGGTGCGGATGGAATTGAGGCCCTCCACGTAGGCGGTAAGATCGGCAAACTCCTCGCCGGCCGCCATGTGGGTCGGCTGGATGATGATGGTGCCGTACCCCTCGTCCTGCAAATTGGCCATGGCGGCGAGCGGCCCCTTGACCTCGACGATTTCTTCCGGCACCTCGGGGTGGGCCGCCCGGTAGGCCTGGTCCTGGCTCCGCTTCTGCCAGATCCTGCGGATGATGTTGGAGGTGAAGGCGAGTTCCACCCGGGTCGCGGGGAAGGCCTGCTGCACCCGGTCGCGGATGGCGAGGATGCCGGGCAGCCCCTCGATGTGGCTCGTGCCGAAGACCGCAAGGACGATGGCCTTCTCCTCGCCGGGTTTGGCCAAAGCCGTGAGCGGCATGGCCAGGACAAGCAGAATGGTCAGAATTGCCTGAATCGCTTTTTTGTTGCGCATACGTTTCCTCTTCTCCTTACTCTTTGGGTTGATGTTACTCCGCCGCGTGGAGAAGACGACGCGGCAGTGGCGGCAAGGAAAGACCTCGCCCCATCACGCCCGTTGCCGCCCCCTTTCCGCGAAGGAGCCTCGAATACCGAGTGGCACACAGCAAACAGGCAGGTCTCCTGGCTCTTCCCCAAGGCTTGCGCGCCTTCCCGTCTCGAACCTTCAGAGACAGTGGCTTCTGCGCCAGCCGCGCCTGCTGCCCAACAACGGCAACAGGCAGGAATGACAGTGGCGGGACCGCTCCCGAGTTACACGGGATTCCCTTTTACGCCCTTCCGGGCACCGGTTTGCAATTCTCTACAGCAACAGGGCCTCGCCGGCCCTGCACTCTTGTGTTGTCTAAGCCGCCGGCCAGCCTCCGGAGGGCGCGGAGACCGCGCCTCTGCGGTTGCGCCGCATGAACCAGGGGGCGGATCCAACGCCTTGCGCCGGAAGAGGCGCGATTGTCCCGATTTCATGCCATTTCGTGGGTTTCGTGGCAAAAAATCTCCCTCAGTTGGCTGGTTCCCCGTCACAGGGTGGCCCAGTAGTAGCCGATCCCCACCGCGACGATGCTGCCGATGCGGAAGGCCTGGCTGCAGAAGACCAGCTCCGAGGCGAGGCGCGGGCTGAAGATGCCGGCATAGTACGGGTACTGGTGGCGGAAGGTGCGGACCGGCGAGGCAAGCACGTTGCCGACCAGAAGGGCCAGCACCACCTGACGGGCATCCAGGGTGCCCGCCTCGAGCAGAGCGCCGGCCGCGGCAAGCCCTGCGGCAAACTCGGCAGCCACGTGGGCGATCACGATCCCGAAGGCGCGGGGGTCGAGCCAGGAAAGCAAGGAAAGGTGGTCGGTCAGAACGTGCTCCAGCCAGTGGAAGAAACCAAGCCGCTGCAGGAAGAAGATCAGGGCATAGATCGGGGTGGTAAAGAGGATGATCTTCCTGATTCGCCGCCGGAAGCGCTGCCACGCCTTTTCCATTGCCTGGCGCATGGTGAGGGGGCGGTGGGCCGCCAGCACCGCATCCACGTCGCCGCCCTTCCGTGGCGCAAGGAGAAGCCGGCCTGCCGCCAGCACCAGGGCGGTGCGCAGCAGCGCGGCCAGCAACGTAAGCCCCACGTAGAGAAAGGCCGCCATCTTGATGAGCGGCGCGGTGAGGAAGAAGACCGTGGGCAGGTGGATGAAGTAATTGGGCAGGCTGTTGAAGAGGTTGGCCAGGATCAGCTCCTGCTTGCTCATCCGCCCCTGGTCGAACGCCTCGGCCAAGAGGGTGTTGGAGCCCACGCCCGAGAAAAAGGCCATGGAGAAACTGGCCCCGGCGGTCTCGGAGAGGTTGCCGATGCGGATGAGCGGCTTGGCCAAAAGCGCCAGCCCCCGGGTCCAGTTCAACGCCTCGATGAAGTTGGCAAAGAGG
>JBFLYY010000089.1:0-4490 GCA_040756495.1 Thermodesulfobacteriota bacterium
TTCTGTCGGTCCGCCCCGGTGAAGGCCCCTTTTTCATGCCCGAAAAATTCGCTTTCCAGGAGGGTCGGCACCACGGCGGAGCAGTTTATGGCAACAAACGGCTTGCCCGGCGCCCCGGCCTCATGGAGAATCCTGGCCGCCAGTTCCTTGCCGGTGCCGGATTCACCGCACACCAGAACCGTCACTCGACTGCGGGACAACAGTCCGATCTTCTTATGCAGCTCGATGATCTCAGGATGGCCGCCGATCATCAGCGAACGGGAAATCTCATGCCCTGCGTCCTCCTCCGCCTTCTCGGCCGGCTTTTGGTTCCGATGGCGGCTGACCCGTTCCAGCGTGGAAAAAATGTCGTCATGGTCCAACGGCTTGCACAGATAGTCGAAAGCGCCGTTCCGCATGGCCTCGACTGCGGCGGTATTGTCGGATTCCCCGGTCATGACTAGAACGGTTGGCTCGTCCGGCAGAGCGATGAGGGTCGGCAGCGCCCTCAATCCCCATTGGTCAGGCAGGTTCAGGTCCAGGAACACCACCTCCGGCTCAAACGCCCTCGCCTCGTCAAGCCCGGTCGCAACGGTATGGGCACAACGCACCTTGTGCCCCTTGAGACTGAGATGGATATCAAGGGAACGACACAACGCCGTGTCGTCGTCGACCACCAAAATCTTCATAAAAGTTTTCCTCATCACCACGCGGGAAATCACACTGCATCAATACAATTCAATTTACCCCAAACCACTCGAAAGTCAATTTCAGCCTCTTGCGATTCGTCCCGCCAGGCAACGCCGCGCTTTTTTTCCGCCGCTGCAAAACCTTGTTGAACAAGGTGGGGAATCTGGGTATATAATGATTGGAGTGGCACTCCCCAATGCCGCCAACCTCATATCACTGAGTCCCCCCTCCCACCGCGCCGTTTTTTTCTGCCCAACGCCCTTGTTTGGCTTCGACCAAGGCCGTATCATCACATCGACAGCGAGGTGCAGCATTGAAAAAGTATGCCGGTTTTTCCTTTGGCCATGCGGCTGGTTTCTGGTTCCTCTCGTTTTTCTGCCTTTTTATCTCCACCGGCTCGGCGGAATCCTTTCCCTTCCGGTCGGTGAGCCTCGGGAGTCAGTTGCCCGATGCCAAGATCGTGGAACAGGGCTCCAACAAACCGCTCCACTTCCACGAACTCAAAGGAAAACCGGCGGTGATCGTCTTCTGGGGCGCCGACATTCCGTCCAAAAAGAGTCGGTCGGTGGAGGCCCTCAGCCAGGTACAGCAGTTGGCTCCCCTGCTCGAACAACGGGGCATCCGCCTGATCGTGGTGAACGTCCAGGGAGACGCGGCCGCCACCATCAATGAGGTAAAAGCCGAGGCGGGCCTGACCACGCCGGTTTACCTCGACCCGGACAACCACGCCTACGGCACCATGGGCATCTATATCATGCCCTCCTTTCTGTTGACGGACAAGGAAAGCAAGATCGTTGCCGGCGCCGGCTACAGCAAACAGATGGTCGCCCAACTCAAGGCCGAAGTGGACGTCCTGCTGGGGAGCAAGACCAGGGAACAGGTGGAGGCGGAACTCCATCCCACCAACGTGGAGCAGAGCCAGGAGGTCAAAACCGCCATCCGCCACTTCGGCATGGGCAAGGTCATGACGGACAAGGGCCAACTCGAGGCAGCCGTGCGCGAATACCAGCAGGCCCTTGCCAGCAACCCCAAAATGGGTGAGGCGTACATCGAACTGGGCTGCGTGGAGGCGGAACTGGGCAAACTCAAGGAGGCCACCGACTCCCTCGCCAAGGGCCGCGCCCTGACCCCGAATTCCCTCCGGGGGGAAATCTGCATGGCCCGCATCAAATCAGCCCAGGGTGCGGACGACGAGGCCCTGGAAGACCTCAAGGTTCTGGTCTTCCGGAACAACCGCGAACCGGAACTGCACTACACAATTGGCACGATTCATGCTAAAAAATCGAACCACGCCGAAGCCGCCACCGAATTCCGAAAGGCATACGAGCTGCTGCGCAAGAGACAGCAGTTCGAACAACACCAATAGAGGTCAGGCGGTTTCAGGCAAACAACCATTTGACAAGTTGCCCACAATGACATCACGCGACCCGATCCAGGCCCCATGGCCCCGTAAAAAAACCGCAACCGTCATGGCCGGCTGCCTTGCCCTCCTCTTCCTGGTCGCGGCCGGTTTGCCCCTGACGGCGCAGGCAGCCAACCTGGAGGTGCTCGCACCGACCCCCTCCTCGATCATCTACGCCCGGAAACCGGCAACCCATATCATCGTCCGGCTGTCGGGGGAGGACGAAAAATCCCTGGGGCAACTCCGAATCCGGAGCGGCGACATCCTTTTTTCGCCCCAGGGATCATGGTCTGCCAACAACAGTCACTTCGTCCACTATCAGGTTCCGCTCAAGCCCGGCGAAAACAGCTTCGAGGTGCTCCCGGCCGGCAAGAAGATCAGCGTCAAATATCGGCCGCTCCGTTCCCTGCTCAATGTCGATTTCGATGCCAAGGGCGTTTTCCTGTTCCATCGCGACGAGCTGCTGCCACAAAACTGCACCCCGTGCCATGACCCCAAAAAGATCAAAACCGGCAACGGCGTAAGCAACGAGCCGCAGCCCCTTTGCATCTCCTGTCACAAAAGCGTGCTGGAGAACGTCTCCTGGCAACACAGCCCGGCGCTGAATACCCAATGTCTCTCCTGCCATCAGAAGGAAGGCCAGCCCCTCAAGGTGACCATCCCGGGGGGCAAGGTCGAAACCGTCTGCTTCCGCTGCCACACCGCCAAAAAAGCGTGGCTCGGCAAGGCGCACATCCATGGTCCCGTGGGCACAGGCGACTGCACGGTCTGCCACAATCCGCACGGCGACAACAACCACTCCCAACTCTGGGCCGACGGCAAGGCCGAACTCTGTGTCGCCTGCCACACCGACAAAAAGACCTTGCTCCAAAAGGAAGGCGGCCCCAAACGCATCCACGGAATTCTGACCGGTGCCGGCTGTATCGCCTGCCACGATCCCCATGCCACTCAGAATCAGTTCCAGCTGACCAAGCCGATCAACGAACTCTGCACCAGCTGCCACACCTCCCTGGCCGGAATCACCCGCGGCCACCCCGTGGGCGGCCACCCCGTCGAGGGCGCCAAGGATCCCCGCAGGCCGGAACGGATGTTCGCCTGCACCAGTTGCCATAACCCGCATGGCTCCGGCTATAAGTTCCTGCTGATCGGCGACATCCTGGGCGGCCATGTGTGCAGCCAATGTCACTACTAATCATGACAGCTAGGCTGGTACGCATCTCTTGCCTCTCCCCGGAGAGAACCGAAGGTGCCGGTCGTTGGCCCGGCCGCGGTATCATTCGCGCCGGGGGCGCCGTCCTCATCGCCCTGTTCGTGGTGTGCTCTCTTTTGCCATGCCCCGCCGCCCTGGCCGACGAAGACGAGCCACCACCACCCGACAAGGTCGTCCGCGTGGTGACTCTCCTCACGGAAGACGACGAAGGCAGCGAATTGCGTTTTCCCTCCGCGGTCGCCTTCGACCGGGACATGGGGGAGATTTATGTGATCAATGGCGGCAGGGGCGGAATCGTCATCTACGACGCCGACTTCTTCCCCCACCTCTTTCTCGGGGCCGGCCGCGGCATCGATGCCCCCCAAAGCGTCTTTTTCGGCAAGGATGGCCTGGTCTATGTCTGCCAGGGACGCTCGGCCAACCGCCCGCCCCGCCTCACCATCCTGAATGCCGCGTTTTTCGTGAAGCAGGAGATCACCTTTGAAAATCTGCCCGAAGAGCCGAACTTCACGCCAATTCGGGGGAGCGTCGGCATAACCGGCGACATCTATCTGGTCGGCAACAACACGCCCGGCGTTGCCGTGCTCAGCAAGGAGGGACGCTTCCTCCGCTGGCTTCGCCCCCTTGACCGGACCAAACCCCGGATTGTGCCCGACGAGGAGGGTGCCGGCGCCAAGGAACAGACGCCGACCATGTCGGAACTCCAGTCCGCCCTCGCCGGAGAGGCGCAGCCGCCCCCGGCGGCCGAGGAAAAGGAACCCTCCCCGGAGGCGGAGGGGCCGGCGGAAGGTGGGTTGCCGTCGGAGTTGCGCCCCAAGATCAAGAACACGATGCCCGAGGTGGAGAAGAATCAGGAACTCAATCCCGTGCAGCTTACCGGCATTACCAGCGACGCGGATGGCCATCTCTTTCTTTTGAGCGAGGAAACCAGCAAGGTGTATGTCTATGGGGCGGATGAATCGTTGCTGTTCGCCTTTGGCCAGAAAGGGGGCTCCACCGGCAAAATGAGCCGTCCCCGCGGCATCGCCATCGACGAAGGGAAAAAGAGCATCTATGTTCTGGACTACATGCGGCACGCGATCCTGGTCTTCGATTTCGGCGGCAACTACATGACCGAATTCGGCGGACGAGGCAGCGGCCCCCTCTGGTTCAACTTCCCCACCGATCTGGCCATCGATCGCGAAGGGCGGCTGCTGATCGCGGATCTGT
>JBFLYY010000090.1:0-3308 GCA_040756495.1 Thermodesulfobacteriota bacterium
CACCTGGGAGGAGGGGCCGAGCGGGCCAGAGGACTTTGCCCGCCACCACTCCCAGCTCCTGCGGCAAGAGCGCTACCGGGCAATGCTCGACGAACTTGCGGCACATGCCGCCCTCTTCCCCTGCGCCTGCTCGCGCAAAGAGATCCGGGAACTCTCGGCCAGCGGCCTCTATCCCGGCACCTGCCGCAGCCGGCCCCGGCCGCCGGAAGGCAAGCACGCCATCCGCATCGTGGTGCCGGAAAAGACGGTGATCCAGGTCGGCACCGAGGCCGTGGCCCTGGGTACGCTCATGGGCGACTTCGTCCTCTGGCGCCGGGACAACCAGCCCGCCTACCAGCTCGCAAGTCTCGCCGACGACCTGGACGACCGCATCACCGCCATCGTCCGCGGCGCGGACCTCCTTGCCTCCACCGCGGCCCAGCTCTTTCTCGCCCGCTCCTTAGGCGCAACCGGCGCCCCCTTCCGAGCCATCGCCTTCCACCACCACCCGCTCGTCCCCGGCGAGGGTGGGCAGAAGCTTTCCAAGTCGGACAATGCCCTTTCGCTCCAGGCCATGCGCGAAGCAGGGGTCACCCAGGCCCGGATCTACCAGGCCACTGCCCGCGTTCTGGAGCTGGAACCCTTTGCCATCGAATCCCTCGCCGACCTCCTTGCCGCCTACAGAGCCAAATAAAAAGGGCTGCCGGATTCTCTCCGACAGCCCTCGGGAAAACGCTTTGGTCGCGCGCGACTACTTGAGGAGGCGCTCCACCTTGGCACCCTTCTCCAGCTCGGCCACGTAACGGCCCACCGCGTCCTGCACCTTGGCCATCTTCAGCCGCTGCAAGATCTGCTCCTTGGCGGTGTCGAAGGCCACGGTGCTCTCCGCCTTCTTGTCGGTCACCTTGATGATGTGGTAGCCGAACTGGGTCTCGACGACCCCGCTCACCTCGCCCACCTTGAGGCCAAAGGCCGCGTTCTCGAAGGGCGGCACCATCTGGCCCTTGGCGAAGTAGCCAAGGTCGCCGCCCTTGGCGCTGCTGGGGCACTGGGAATTCTCCTGGGCGAGCTTGGCGAAATCTTCGCCCGCCTTGACCTTCTTCAGCAAGCCGTCGATCTTGGCACGGGCCGCCTTCTTGTCCGCCTCCGGGGCATCCGGCTTCACCTCGACGAGGATGTGGCTCGCCTTCACCTGTTCCGGCTGCTTGAACTTCTCCTTGTTCTTCTCGTAAAAGTCCTTGGCCTCCTCGGGGGTGGCCGCGCTCTTGGCCACGAAATCCTGCTCGATGAGACGCTGGATCGCGAGGTTCTTCTGCATCTGGCCCTTCAGTTCGGCCTCGGAGGTGCCGGCCTGCTTCATCGCCGCCTTGAACTCCTTGTCGCCGGGGAAACGCTTCTTCAGCTTGGCCAGCTCGGCGTCCACCGCCGCGGCCTCCACCTTGACCCCCTTCTTCTTGCTTGCCTGATAGAGAAGTTCGCCGCCGATCATCTTCTCGAGCACCGACTTCTTCAACTCCGCCTCCTGATCGGCTGCGAGCTTGCCGTGGGAGCCAATGCGGCTCTTGACCGCGAAAAGTTCCCGTTCGAAATCGGCCCGCTTGATCGCCACCCCGTTCACGGTGGCCGCATTGCCGCTCACCTTCTTCGGCGCCGCCGCGGCCTTGCCCGCTGCCGGCGGCTTCGGGTCGGCCGCCAGTACGCCGGTCGCACTTCCCGCCATCAGCGCGGCCACCAGCACCGCGACCCCCGCCCTCTTCACTTGCTGCATCATAACAGTAACTCCTTAATGAGTCGGATGATTGAGGAACAACTTGGTTGGCATCATAGATGCCCCCCCGTTCTTTTGCAAGAGAATGTGCGGGAAATACGACGAAAGGCGGCCTCTTTCCGCGAGACCGCCTCTGTTGGCTGGAGGGGTTGCGGCGCGCGGCGCTCAGTTGATCCGGCCCAGGATGTCGCGGGCCAGCCTGGCGCTTTGCCGGTAGCAGCCAAGCTGGTCGTGCTCCTCCACCTGGTCGAAGAACAGGCCCGCCCACTGCTTGAGATGACCGAGCAGATACGCATAATCCTTGCCGGCGGCCGCGTCGCCCGGGGCCGCCGCATGCAGCCAGGCGAGAAACTCGCATTCCACCGCGATATGGTCCGCCAGTTCGGTGGTGACCATGCCGTACTTGCGGTAGAGATCGCGCACCGCCAGCGTGGACTCGCCCATGAGCGACCCTTCCAGATAGACGGAGCCATACGGCGCGCAAGGCACCTCCGGCAGGGCATTGACAAAGAGCCGGACGTACTCGTTCTGCAAACGCACCGGCTCCACGCTGTTTATCGCCCGAAGCAGCGCTCCGGCCTCCTCCGGGATGGAGGTCGGGGCCAGCGGCTGGTCCGGATAACTGAACAGCCGCGAAATAAGGGCCAGTCCGCCATGCAGCGCTGCGCCCGCCATCAGGAGACCTCCTTGGCCAGGATCGGCAGCTTGGCGATGGCCAGCAGGATCAGGAAGACCGCGTAGGCCATGATGCCGAGCAGGATGACGATCTCGATGAACGAGGGCGCGTAGGCGTAGGAGTCAAGAAAGGTGCTCAGGCCGGGAAAGAAACGGCCCGAGGCGATGGGCAGCGACCAGTGGACTCCGGGCAGGCCCAGCGGCGTCATGGTCATGGGGATGTTGTTGTAGGCCGCCGGCATGATGAGAAAGCGGTGGACAAAGACCCCGACGATGAGCAGCCCGGCGCTCGCGGCCAGGCGCGGCAACGATCGCCGGACCCGCTCCTGCAGCAGCAGCCAGGCGCCAGCAAGCGGCGCCACCACCTCGAAGATGTGGGCCCAGGCGAAGTCGCCCCAGGCGATCTCCATGATCCGGTGGGTTTCGGCGTCGCCGAACCAGGCATGGATCACCAGGTCGTTCATCATCAGAAAGAGATGGACGCACACCGCCATGAAGACGATCAGCGCCAGGGTCTGATAGGCGTCCTGGTACTTTTCCCCGGTGCCGTAGGCCAGGGCCGCGGCCAGCAGAACCACCGCGGTGCCGACGCCAATGGCCACCGAGACGAAATCCGGGGCCATGGCCGGCGAAAACCACCAGTCCCGCGCCCCCTGGGTGGAGAAGATCCAGGCGGTGATCACATGGATGCCGATGGCAAAGAGCAGCGCCACCGGCGCGATCCGCCTGGCCCAGGTCTCGGAAAACCCGGCCGGGTCCGCCACCTTGACGGCGAAGCGGGCAAGCGGGCCGGTGAGGTCGGGCAGCATGAGGATATAGAGATACAGGGCCGAGACCGCGGCATAGAGATTGAGCACGATCACGTCCCAGACCAGCGGCGACATGA
>JBFLYY010000091.1:0-2364 GCA_040756495.1 Thermodesulfobacteriota bacterium
CTGCATCCACACCAATCAGGTCATCGCCTGTCTCGCCTTGACCAACGCCTACCACGGGGCCAGGGTCTGCGGCCTGCATCTGGCGCCTCTGGCGGTAAAGCCGGAGTTCCAGGGGCAGGGCATCGGGTCGGAGTTGCTGCGTTTTGCCCTGCGCCAGGAGGCGGTCCGGGAGCAGACCCTCTTCGTGCTGGGCGACCCCGCCTTCTATCAGCGGTTCGGCTTTACCCCATGCGTCCAGCCGATCTGCCCCTTCGACAAGGGGAACGCCCACTTCCTGGGCCTCCGCAACCCTGCCGTTGCCTTCACCGTGGGCTATGAGGCGGAGTTTCGTGCCTTGGCCGCACCACCCCGCAAGGCCAAGGGAAGAAAGAGGTAGCATGCGGATCTGGGTCGATGCCGACGCCTGCCCCAAGGCGATCAAGGAGATCCTCTTTCGCGCCGCCGAACGGCTGGGGGTGGTGCTCATCCTCGTGGCCAACAGGCTGCTGCGTGTCCCGCCCTCCCGTTATATCCGCGCCATGCAGGTGGAAAAGGGTCTCGATGTGGCGGATCAGCGCATCGTCCGCGAGCTGGCGCCCGGCGATCTGGTGGTCACGGCGGACATCCCGCTGGCCGCGGCGGTGGTCGGCCGCGGAGGGCACGCCCTCAACCCGCGCGGGGAATGGTATTCGCCGGAGAACATCGACGAGCGGCTGACCATGCGCAATTTCATGGATCGGCTGCGGGAGAGCGGGGTGGAGACCGGCGGGCCGGAGAGCCTCAGCCCAAAAGACCGGCAGGCATTCGCCAACCGGCTCGATCAGTTCCTGACCAGCCTTGGTCGGTGAAAAAACTGCATAGGGGTGAACGATGATGCAGCGCAAAAGCGGCGATGCCAAGGGCGCCACCGACGAGGCCCTGCGCGACAAGGCGCGGCGTGAACAATCTTACCGCGAGCGGGCTCTCAAGCTTTTTCCCTGGGTCTGCGGCCGGTGCGGCCGGGAGTTTTCCGGCAAGAAGCTCCAGGAACTCACGGTCCACCACAAGGACCACAACCACGACAACAATCCGCCCGACGGCAGCAACTGGGAACTGCTCTGCATCTACTGTCACGACAATATCCACTCACGGGGCCTGGAGGCCGAGCATGTGGTGGCTGGCGAACAGCACGAGCCAACCATTGTTCCCACCCACCAGCCCTTTGCCGACCTGGCCGCCCGGCTGAAGCCGCGGAAATAGCGGGAACAGCGCGCAGCCCAAGGAGCGGGTTTACCCGCGACCATATCCCGGTTGGCGCATTGCCCGTTGGGTCGCGGATAAACCCGCTCCTGCCCAGCATGCATGACGCCTTCCGCGTCACCCTTCACGCCGCGTTTGTAAACCGGGTCCGCAGATAGAGAGTCTCCACCTTCTTCCGGGCCCACGGGGTTCTGCGCAGGAAGGTGAGGCTCGACTTGATGCTGGGGTTCTTCAGGAAACAGTTGACAGCGATTTTTTCGCCCAGCGTTTCCCAGCCGTAGTGGTCCACCAGCCGGGTGAGGATCGTCTCCAGGGTGAGGCCGTGGAGCGGGTTGTTGGCTTGGGGCGTGCTCATGGTGCCTCCTGGCCCATGGCGAGATAGAGTTCTCGCCCTACCCAGGCGTCGGTGGCGGCGTAGCGGATCTGCTGCGGGGTGAGTCGGTCGTTCGCCCAGTTGGAGGTCTGCGCCCCCTTGGCGATGCGAAAACCGAGGAGCACGGCGGCCATGCCGCGCAGGCCGTGGTTTTTGATCTCCGCCTCCCTGGCCAGCGTCCCTAAGTCCACAAAGCCGGCGGCGGTGAAGGGCGCGAGCTGTTGCAGCGCCCGGATGTCGTCCTTCAGGCTCACTCCGGCCTTGACGATGGCCGGATCGGCCAGGAGTTCGCGGAGCGGCCGGGCCAGCCCCAGGAGCCTCAACTGGAAGAGAAAGACCTCCTCCTCGCAGGCCAGTTGCAGGAGCGAGGGCGGGTAGCTTTCGCCCGCCGCGAAGGTCGGCCTGGTTTCCGTGTCGAAGCCGAGCAGGGTGTGGCCGGCCAGCCGTTCCATGGCCGCGCTCAGTTCGTTGGCGGTCCGCACCACACGGACCGGTCCGGTCCATTGCCGCATGGGGCAGGCGTTGATCTCTTCCTTGCTCATTCGCCGGTCAAGGCCCGGCCGGCCGGTGTTGGTATGGGGCATCTTTTGTACCAATGTAGAAATTTAGCCATGGGATCGTAGGAGCGGGTTTACCCGCGACCAATCCCGGCCGGCGCCGTATCGCGGCTGAAGCCGCTCCTACTTTTTAGTCCTCGTTAAGCACCTTGCCCGGCCGGCCGGTGTTGGTATGGGGCATCTTTTGTACCAATGTAGAAATTTCAGCCATGGGAT
>JBFLYY010000092.1:0-24463 GCA_040756495.1 Thermodesulfobacteriota bacterium
GGCACCGACCAGCTCTTCAATCTCCTCATGGGCCGCGACCTCCAGCGGGTCTGGGGCCAGGAGCCGCAGGTGGTCGTCACCATGCCGCTCTTGGAGGGGCTCGACGGGGTCAACAAGATGAGCAAGTCGCTGGGCAACTACATCGGCATCACCGAGTCGGCCGACGACATCTACGGCAAGACCCTCTCGGTCTCCGACGACCTCATGTTCCGCTACTACGACCTCTTGAGCGACCTGGCCAGCGAGGATGTCGCCCAACTCAAGAGCGGCATGGCCGCCGGTACGCTCCATCCCAAGAAGGTGAAGCAGCAACTGGCCCGGGAGTTGACCGCCCGTTTCCATGGTGCCGAGGCGGCCCGGCAGGCAGAAGCCAATTTCGAGCGGGTCTTCAGTCAGCACGAATTGCCGGAGGAGATGCCGGAGTTCTCTTTTCCTGCCTCAATGGAAGGCGTCTGGCTGCCCAAGCTCCTTGCCGAGACGGAGATGGTCAAGGGCACCGGCGAGGCGCGCCGCATGATCCAGCAGGGCGCGGTGACGGTGAACGGCGAGAAGGCGGGCGACGTCGAGCAGATCGTTGTGGCCCAAGGGGAACTTATTCTCAAGGTGGGCAAGCGCCGTTTCTGCCGGGTGACCTTTGCATAACTTCCTGCTCAGAGAACGTAAAAAAAGGGGAGCCGCCATCGCGACTCCCCTTTTGTTTGCTCTGCTTCAGCCATTATTCTCCTGACCCAGGAGAAAGAGTTCTTTATCAGCCGCACCTGCTTTCGTCATAGGCATCGTAGGTGCCAGCGCCATAGCGCCAGAGATAGTCGTTGAGCACCAACTGATCCTGCAAGGTGAGTCCTTCCCAGGCACCCTGCTTGGCGCACTTTGGATATTTTTCATAAAAGACCCTGTTCCATCCTCGCGGGATCATGGATTCAACGTGCAGGAAAGGCGCCCCTTTGTCGTTGGTGCGCGTGTGGCAGCTTTTGCACCGCTCGATAAAGAGTCGTCGCCCGCGTCCCCACCAGAGGCTGCCGTCCTGGTCCAGAACACGGCAACTTTCGGTGCCTTTGTCGTATCGTTTGAGTTCCTTTGCCGCAGCCTGATAGGAACCCAGCCCGAACACGAGACAACCCAGCACCACACTGAGGTACAACGATCGGTGTCGCATGATTTCTCCCCCCTTTCTTTCTCGCATAGTATCGTTGATGATTCGGCCTCTCCCAAAGGATACAAAAAGTTGTTTGGCCGTGATAGTGTCGTATGCGACAATCGAGGAGGCGAATGCGTCAATGTCTCGTTTCGTAAGAAGGGGGGCGGAGTCCTCCACCTGATGGAGAACCGCGGACCAGTAACGCCTACGTGTGCAAGGGAGAAGGGATGAAGAAAGTAACCATCTTGGCAATAGATGGCTGTTCGGCAACGACGATCACCGGTCCCATGGACGTGTTCACCCTGACAGGGGTTCTGTGGAACCGGATTTTCGGGCAGGTCGTTTTGCCCTATTTCGAGGTGGAGATTGCAACCATCACCGGCAATGCCGTGAGCTGCAACAACAATCTGCCCATCAGGCCGCATATCTCCATGGAGGCGGTGAAGCAAACCGATCTTATTCTGGTGCCCGCGATTTTTCAGGTGGAAAAGGTGCTTCCGGGGATCGACAACGCCGTGATTTCTTGGTTGGGAAGGCATTACGAGCGCGGGGCGCACCTGGCAAGTGTCTGTACCGGTTCCTTTGTCTTGGCCTTGACCGGCCTGCTGGACGGCAAGGAAGCGACAACGCACTGGGCCGTGACCGAAACGTTCCGTCAACTTTACCCCGAGGTGATCCTGAAGCCGGAAAAACTCATCACCGATGCGGGCGACATCTTCTGCTCGGGGTCCATGAGCAGTTGTATCGATCTCTCCATGTATCTGGTGGAGAAATACTGCGGTCATCAGGTGGCGGTGGAGTGCAGCAAGATCCTGGCGCACGACATGGGACGCCATTCCCAGGCGCCGTATACGCCGTTTCGCTTTCAGCGGAACCACCAGGATGATGCGGTGTTGCGGTGCCAGATATATCTCGAGGAGCAATTTCAGGGGGAAATCGATATCGGGAAGCTCGCCGGCCAGCACGGCATGGGGCGGCGAACCATGGAGCGGCGTTTTAAGGCGGCCACCGGCGATAGCCCTCTTTGCTACCTCCAGCGGGTGCGGGTGGAGGAGGCCAAAAAGATGTTGGAGTCAGGGAGAGAGAGTTTTGATGCAATCAGTTACAAGGTGGGGTACGAGGATAGCGGTTTTTTCCGGCGCGTGTTCCGCAAGTACACAGGTCTGAATCCGATCGAGTATCGAGGGAAGTTTCAGCGCGCTGTCGCCATGCCGGTGAATGAGTGAGGGGAGAAAAAGGGCGCCGGATTGGGTTGGCGCCCTTTTTTCTTCTGCTCTTCCTGGCGGGTTATTTCCCCCACTTCTGCCGGATGCGCTTGATCGCCTCCTGCACGTTCTCCCGGGCGCCAAAGGCGGAGAGGCGGAAGTAGCCCTCGCCGCTCGGGCCAAAGCCGCTGCCCGGCGTGCCCACCACGTGGCACTCGCTGAGCAGTTTATCGAAGAAATCCCAGCTCTTCATGCCCCCAGGGGTCTTGAGCCAGATGTAGGGGGCGTTCACCCCGCCGTAGCAGGTGATGCCGGCGGCGGTGAGCCCCTCGCGGATCAACCGGGCATTCTCCATGTAGAAGGAGATAATCTCCTGCACCTGGGGCCACCCCTCGTCGGAGTAAACCGCGGCCGCAGCCTTCTGTACCGGGTAGGAGACGCCGTTGAACTTGGTGCACTGCCGGCGGTTCCAGAGCTTGTTCAGGGCGATCTTCTCGCCGCTGGCGGTCAAGGCCATGAGTTCCTCCGGCACCACGGTGAGGCCGCAGCGCACGCCGGTGAAGCCGGCGGTTTTGGAGAAAGAGCGGAACTCGATGGCACAGGTGCGGGCGCCGTCGATCTCATAGATGGAGTGGGGGATGCCCGGCTCGGTGATAAAGGCCTCGTAGGCGGCATCGAAGAAGATGATCGCCTGGTTGGCGTTGGCATAGTCCACCCACGCCTTGAGTTGTTCGCGGGTGGCCACCATGCCGGTGGGGTTGTTGGGGTAGCAGAGGTAGATGATGTCCACCTTTTCCTTGGGAATCGCCGGGGTGAAGTGGTTCTCCGCGGTGCAGGGGAGATAAACGAGCCCCTGGTAGTAGCCTTTCTCGTCCGCCTCGCCGGTGCGGCCGATCATGACGTTGGTGTCGTTGTAGACCGGATAGACCGGGTCGCAGATCGCCACCTTGTTCCCCAAGGCAAAGATGTCGAGGATGTTGGCGGAATCGCACTTGGAGCCGTCGGAGATGAAGACCTCCGAGGTCTTGAGATCGACCCCCAGCGGCTTGTAGGACTTTTCGACGATGATCTTGCTCAGCCACTCATAGCCCTGCTCCGGGCCGTAGCCGTGGAAGGTCTCGCTCCTGCCCAGGTCGTCCACGCCCTCGTGGAAGGCCTTGACAATTGCCGGGGCCAGCGGCCGGGTCACGTCGCCGATGCCCAGCCGGATCACCTTGGCCTCGGGGTGGCTCTCGCTGAAGGCCTTGACCCGGCGGCCGATCTCCGGGAAGAGATAGCCGGCTTTGAGTTTCAGATAGTGTTCGTTCACCAGGCTCATGGTTGTTCTCCTGCTTGGTTCAGTCGGTTCGCGTGATAAAGCGGCAAATTCTACCTTTGGCCGGCGAAAAACAAAAGGAAAATATCGCGGGCCGGCAGATGGTGCGGTCAGGATTGGCGGGGCTGCGGCCGATCGCTGGTGATCCTGCCGTCGGCCAGTTCGAGCACCCGGTCGGCCCAGGCGATGATGTGCGGATCGTGGGAAGAGTAGAGCACCGTGGTGCCGCGTTCTTCATTGAGGCGGCGCAGGAGGCGGATGATCGCCTCGCCGTTTGCGGAATCGAGGTTGCCGGTGGGCTCGTCGGCCAGCACCAGTTGCGGGTTGCCGATGAGCGCCCTGGCCACTGCCACCCGTTGCTGCTGGCCGCCGCTCAGTTCCGTAACCCTTCGTGTGGCGAGATCAGCCAACCCCACCGCGCTGAGCATTTTCCTCACCCGTTCTCTCCGTTCCTCCGCTGCGACGCCTTGCAGCAGCAGGAGGTACTCCACGTTTTCAAAGGCGGTGAGCACCGGGATGAGGTTGAAGGTCTGGAAGACAAAGCCGATGGTCGCCCGGCGGAAGAGGGCGCCCGCTGTGCGGTCCAGGCCGGAGATCTCCTGGTTGGCAACGCGGATGGAGCCGGAGGTGGGTTGGTCCAGGGCCGCGACGAGATGGAGCAGGGTGCTTTTGCCAGAACCGGAGGGGCCGGCCAGGCAAACGAATTCGCCCTGGCGCAGGGTCAGCTCGATGCCGTCCAGTGCCACCACCGGTTGCCCATTGGCGTGGTAGGCCTTGGTCACGCCCTGGAGTATCACGTGGCCGGCGGTATCAGACATGGGTGAGGGCCTTGACCGGGTGCAGGTTGGCCGCCTTCCAGGCCGGGTAGAGGCCGGCCACCACGGCGGTGGCCAGGGTGATCCCGTTGGCCAGCAGAAGGTCTTGGATGGTGAGCACCGCATGGAGAATCGAGCCGGCCACGAAGTACTGGTTGGCGCTGGTGAAGTGGGCGAGGTCGATGCCGGAGCGGGCAAGGTAGGCGCAGGCGCCGGTGGCGGCAAGGGTGCCGGTAAGGGCGGCGAAGAGACCGAGGAGCAGCGATTCGATCAGCACCAGGGTCACGATGTTGCCCGGTGTCGCGCCCAGGGCGGAAAGGGTGCCGAACTCCCGGATGCGCTCGAAGAGCACGGTGGTCATGGTGTTGGCAATACCCATGGCCACGACGGCAAAGAGGATCAGGACCAGCATCCGGAAGGTGGCGGTGTTGAGTTCCATGAGCTGGGCCAGGTCCGGCACCAGTTCCTGCCAGACCAGGATCTGATAGCGACCCTCGGGCAGTTGATGCCGGAGGCGGTTGGCCAGGGTGGCGGCCTTGTCGGGCGGGCAGGCGGCCGCCACCTCGCTGATCGCGCCCTCGGCCGCGAGCAGCCTCTGGGCCGTGGCGAGGGAAAGATAAACATGGGTCTGGTCGAAGGAGGCAAGGCCCGTGGCAAAGAGGCCGACCACCGTGAAGCGGCCGGTTCGGGGCTGGCCAAAGAGGCTCTGCACCATGAGGGTCATGGAGTCGCCGATGGTCAGATCGAGGGAGTCGGCCAGCCCCTGGCTGATGAGGATCTGGTCTGGCCCCGGAGAATAGGTGCCGTTGCGCAGCTTTTGCCGGATCAGGGTGACCTGGCCTTCCTGTTCCGGCACGATCCCGCTCAGTTGCACCGAGGAGCTGTGGCGGCCGGCAAGGATCAGGGCCGGGGCCTTGAGGCGCGGGGCAAAGCGGGTGAGGCCGGCCTTGGTGAAGGCCGGACCAATGGTCTCGGCCGCGGCCAGGGGGACAAGCCTCGTCTGGTTGCGCTGGAAGCCCGCGGGCTGGAGTTGGATCACCCCGGTGTCGAGGCCAAGGGCGCTTTCCACCATCTTCTGGTGCATGCCAGCCAGCAATGCCTGGAAGACGGTGAGGCAGAAGACGCTCACGGACACGGCCGTGATGGTCAAGAGGGAGCGGCGGCGGTGGCGGACGATGTTCCTGATGGCGATTCGCAGATGGGTGGCGACGAGCGCCAGGGAGGGGGAGCGGACCGGAGTTGGGGTGATGCTCATTGCGCCGCCCTCGTCCTCGCCGTTTTTTCCGCCAGGAAAAAGGAGATCAGGCCGTGGAGGTGGGCCAGGCGCCGCACCCCGACAAAACCTGCCTCCTCCATCAACCGGGGCAGCCGGCCCCGCAGGTTGTCATCGAGTTCGGGCTGGAAAAGGAGGTAGCGGCCGAGCCAGCCCGCCACCGTGGCCAGCAGCGTGGTGGGGCGGTCGTCCGCAGTGAGCAGCCTGCCGTCCGGCTTCAAGACGCGCCACGCCTCGCGAAAGAAGCGCTGTTTCAGTTCGTGGTCGATGTGGTGGGTGAACATGGAGTTGACCACGATGTCAAAAGAGTGGTCCGGGAAGTCGAGCTGTTCGGCAATGCCGACCTGGAACTCGGCGCGGCTGCCGGCCCGGCGCCCTTTTTTTTCGGCAAGGGCGATCATTTTCGGTGCCGCGTCGATGCCGATCACCCGGCCTTGCGCCGCAAGGCGGTTTGCGATCATCAGGGTCAGGGTGCCGGTGCCGCAGCCGACATCAAGCACCCGGTCGTCTGGCTTCACGTTCAGCAATTCCATGCTTTTGACCCGGAAGCGCTGTTCGCGGCCAAAGGAGAGTTTTTCGACCAGGGGGTCGTAGAGCCAGGCCACGTGGTTCAGATCGCGGCCCCGGGTGCGCCTGGTCCGGCTCATGGCCGCGCCCCCCGTGCGGCAGCTTGCGTCGGGAAGAAGGGGAGCAGTTGTTTCACCCCGCGGAGCACAAAAAGATGGCGAATGAGGCCGTATGCCTGGGCCTGGTTGAGCCAGTAGCCTGCCTGCTCCAGCTTGCGAAAGCCGAGCAGGGCCTCGCCCACCGCTCTCTCCATGACCCGGCGCAGGGTCTCGGGGAAGAGGGTCTCGATGGCCGGGCCTGCGCCGGGGTTTTGCCGGATGGTCGCGAGGCGCTGCCGTTCCTCGGGGTTTCCCTGGTGAAAGACCGCCGAGACGAGGTAGTTGTGGTTGCCGGCCCGGAGATCCTCGTAGAGATCGGTGAGGTCGTCGATCATCTGGAGGGCCACGCCGATGTGGTAGATGCCCTCGTCCGCCAGGGTCAGCCGGTCGCGGAACGCAACAGGCTCCAGAAGCTGCGGGGCGACGAAGGAGAGGCAGAGGAGCTTGCCGCCCTTGTACATGTGCACCGTGTCGAGCACTGCCTCAGGGGTGATGATCTCCTTGACGCCCCCTTCCTCCTGGGCCTCGCCGGCGCCGATGGGGACGATGGCGGTAAAGAGGGCGCCATCGAGGGCGGTTTCGCCGGCGATTGTGGTGCCCAGGGCCTCAAACCGTTTGCCGATCCGGAAGAGCATCCGGTCGAAGAGGAGGATGTGCATGACGCTCTTGAAGCGGGTCGCCTCGGCCGGGAAATTGAGGGGTAGCAGCTCCTTGTATTCGTCATCCAGGATGTTGTCGGCGCCGGTGACGATGCCGCGCAGGCAGTGGTTGATCATGCCGTAGAGCCGTCGCCGCTCGGCCGGGATGCCGATGGCCTGGTAGAGCGAGAGAAAGAGGATGGAAAAGAAATTCCGTTGCGCATAGGCAAGCGGGCCACGGCGTGGCAGGCCGCCCGGCCGGACGTAGGCGGGTTCCAGCAATTCGCCAAGGAGTTGCTGGATTTCGGCCTCCACCTTTCGGTGTTCCTTGAGCGCCCCATAGAGTTTGCGGTAGGCGGTAAGGGGGAAGAGCATGGCCAGTGGTTACTCCTCGGGAGGGATCGGGGCCTTGGGCCGGGGCCAGGGAAGCAGCAGGGGCACCTGGTGCCTGTAGTCATCATAATCCTCCCGGAAGCGGCGGGAAAGGATTTCCTCCTCCCTTTGCAAGAAGCGGAACTGCCAGGCGAGCATGGCCGGAAGGCTTATGAGGAGCATGGACCAGGAGCGGCAGAGGAGAACGACGCCCAGGGCCGCCAGGTCGTAGCCCAGAAACATGGGGTGGCGGCACCAGCGGTAGGCGCCGGTGGTGACCAGGACTTTCGGCGGCCGGAAAGGGTTGGGGGTGCCGTGGCCGATCCTTTCGAAGTCACGGGTGGCCTTGGTGATGATCCACGAGCCAATGGCCAGCAGCGCCGGTGCGAGGATAATGAGCGGTTTGCCGGCGGGAATGGCCGCAAGGCCGAGAAGCTGGTCCAGGGTCAGGCCGGAGAGGATCACCGCCCCGGGGAGAATGAGCCAGTAGAAGGCCGCGTCGCGGAACTGTTCTTTCCGGATTTGGGGGTGCCACAGTGCCATTGCTGCCTCGGGCAAAAGGAAAAAGGCACCACCCCGGCTTCGGGATGGTGCCTTGTGAGGTACGGAACGAAACGCGGATTTACTTGCTCGGCTCAAGCGCCTTGAAGCGGCCCTCGAGGAACTTCCAACCCTTTTCCACGTCCTTCTGGCTCATGGCCATCAACTCGTCCGCGTGCTCCGGATTCATCAGCTTCAATGCCCGGTAGCGGTTCTCGTTCATGGCGTACTCGGCGAACGGGATGGAGGGCGCCTTGGAGTCGATGTGGAGCGGGTTCTTGCCCTCGGCCTCAAGCTGCGGGTTGTAGCGGTAGAGCGGCCAGTGGCCACAGGCAACGGCCTTCTTCTGCTGGTCGAAGCCCTTGGCCATGTTGATGCCGTGGTTGATGCAGTGGGCGTAGGCGATGATGAGGGACGGGCCGTCGTAGGCCTCGGCCTCGGCAAAGGCCTTGACCGCCTGCTGCGGGTTGGCGCCCAGGGCGATCTTGGCCACGTAGACGTTGCCGTAGGTGGAGAAGATCATGCCGATGTCCTTCTTCGGCATCTTCTTGCCGCCGGCCGCGAACTGGGCCGTGGCCGCGCGCGGAGTGGATTTGGACATCTGGCCGCCGGTGTTGGAGTACACCTCGGTGTCCATGATGAGCACGTTCACGTTCTCGCCGGAGGCCAGCACGTGGTCGAGACCGCCGTAGCCGATGTCGTAGGCCCAGCCGTCGCCGCCCACGATCCAGACCGACTTCTTCACCAGGTAGTCGGCCACGTGGAGCAAACGCTTGGCGATGGCCGAGTTGCTCTTGACCAGGGCGTCTTTGAGCTTGGCCACGCGAGCGCGCTGGGCCTCGATTTCGTCCTGGGTTTTCTGCGAGGCGCCAGTGAGTTCATCGGCCATTTGCTTGCCGATGAGTTTCTCCTCCACCGCCTTGCCCAGCAGCTCGGCTGCCTGGGCGCCCAGCTTGTTGGCGGTATTGCGCATGCCCAGCCCAAACTCGGCATTGTCCTCGAAGAGCGAGTTGGCCCAGGCCGGACCGCGGCCGTCAGCCCGCTTGCAGTACGGGGTGGTGGGCAGGTTGCCGCCGTAGATCGAGGAGCAGCCGGTGGCATTGGCAATGAGCATCCGGTCGCCGAACATCTGGGTGGCGAGCTTGATGTACGGGGTCTCGCCGCAGCCGGCGCAGGCGCCGGAGAACTCGAAGAGCGGCCGGATGAGCTGGCTGCCCTTCACAGTGGAGGGGTCGATCTCGGCGTTCGCCACCTCGGGCAGGGCCAGGAAGAACTTGACGTTCGGGATCTCCTGGGTGCGGATCGCCTCGGTGTTCTCGATCATCTTGAGGGCCTTTTCCTTGGCCGGGCAGGCGTCCACGCAGAGGGTGCAGCCGCAGCAGTCCTCGGTGAAGACCTGGATCACGGCCTTCTGGTCCTTGAACTGGCCGCCCACCGCATCGGCGCTCTTCATGGATTTGGGCGCCTTGGCCAAGTCCGCCGGCTTGACGATCTTGAGGCGGATGGCGGCGTGCGGGCAAACGAGCGAGCAGCGGCCGCACTGGATGCAGTTGGCCGGAATCCATTCCGGCACGTGGACCGCGATGTTGCGCTTCTCGTACTGGGTGGTACCGGTGGGCCAGGTGCCGTCGCAGGGCATCTGGGAAACCTTGATCTCGGTGCCCTTGCCCTCGATCATCTTGGCGGTGACCTCCTTGACAAAGGCCGGGGCATCGGCCGAAACCACCGGCGGCTTGGCGTGGCCATCCACCGACTTGGGCACCGTCACTTCGACGATGTTGTTCACCGCCGCATCCACCGCGGCGTAGTTCATGTTGACGACCTTGTCGCCCTTCTTGCCGTAGGTTTTCTTGATGGCGTCCTTGATGGACTTGATCGCCTCGTCCTTGGTGAGGATGCCGGAGAGGAGGAAGAAGGCGGTCTGCATGATCATGTTGATGCGGGCGCCAAGGCCGATGGCCTCGGCGAGATGGATGGCATCGATGATGAAGAACTTGGCCTTCTTCTCGATCAGATCCTTCTGAACCTGGGCAGGCAGCTGCTTCCACACCTGGTCCTTGTTGAAGGTGGTGGTAAGGAGGAAGGTGCCGCCGTTCTCGAGGTTGCCCACCATGTCGTACTTGTCGAGGAAGGTGAAGTTGTGGCAGGCCACGAAATTCGCCTTGTTGATCAGGTACGGGGCCACGATCTTGTTCTTGCCGAAGCGCAGATGGCTGGTGGTGATGGAGCCGGACTTCTTCGAGTCGTACACGAAGTAGCCCTGGGCGGAGTTGTCGGTCTCGGTGCCGATGATCTTGATGGTGTTCTTGTTGGCGCCCACGGTGCCGTCCGCGCCCAGGCCGAAGAACATGGCGCGGGTGACGTCCTTGCCCTCGATGTCGAAGGAGGCGCTGTACTTGAGGCTGGTCTTGGCGACGTCGTCGTCCGGGCCGACGCAGAAGTGGTTCTTCGCCTTCTTGGCCGCCATGTTGTCGAACACGGCCTTGACCATGGCCGGGGTGAACTCGGCGGAGCCGAGGCCGTAGCGGCCGCCCAGAATGGCCGGGGCTTTCTTCAAGGTGCCGGCCTGGACCGCCTCGTTGATGGCGGTGATGACATCCTGGTACAGCGGTTCGCCGGCGGAACCGGGCTCCTTGGTGCGGTCGAGTACGGTGATGCGCTTTACGGTCTTGGGCAGGGCCTTGACCATGGCAACGGCATCGAAGGGCCGGAAGAGACGGACCACGACGAGGCCCAGCTTCGCGCCCTTCTTGGCGCGCAGGTGCTCGATGGTGGCGGTCACGGTCTCGGCGCCGGAGCCCATCATCACGACCACGTCCTCGGCCTTGGGGTCGCCGTAGTAGTCAAAGAGGTGGTACTTGCGGCCGGTGAGCTTGCCGAACTTGTCCATGGTCTTCTGGACGATGGCGGGGCAGGCGTTGTAGAACTTGTTCACGGTCTCGCGGCCGGTGAAGTAAACATCCGGGTTCTGGGCGGTACCGCGCATCGTCGGCCGGTCCGGGCTAAGACCGCGCTCGCGGTGGGCGATGACCAGATCCTCGTCGATCATCGAGCGCATGTCGTCGAAGGTGAGCTGCTCGATCTTCTGGATCTCGTGGGAGGTCCGGAAGCCGTCGAAGAAGTGCATGAAGGGGATGCGGCTCTGGAGCGCGGCCTGGGTGGAAATGAGCGCCATGTCCTGGCACTCCTGGACGTTCTGGGAACAGAGCATGGCCCAGCCGGTCTGGCGGGCGGCCATGACGTCGCCGTGGTCGCCGAAGATGGAGAGGCCCTGGCAGGCCAGGGAGCGGGCGGTGACGTGGAAGACCGTCGGGGTCAGCTCGCCGGCCAGCTTGTACATATTGGGGATCATCAGCAAGAGGCCCTGGGAGGCGGTGAAGGTGGTGCAGAGCGCACCGGTGGTGAGACTGCCGTGAAGCGCTCCCGCCACGCCGCCTTCGGACTGCATCTGGGTGACCACCGGCACGGAACCCCAGATGTTCTCCTGCTTGGCAGTGAACTTGGTGTCCGCCTCGGCCGCCATGGGCGACGAGGGGGTGATCGGGTAGATCGTGATGATCTCGCTGGTGGCATAGGCAACGTGGGTACAGGCCTGGTTGCCGTCGATGGTGACCATCTTGCGGGACATAGTGCTCTCCTTCCTTAAGATATGGGTTGAAAGAAAAACGGGTTGATACCGTGAATGTATCGCAGGCAACAGCCCCCGCCCGAAGACGGATTTGCCCGAATATACAGTGAGATACCACCGGACATGATACCCGATGGTGGGCCGTCAAACACAGTAACCTATACTACTTTGTACTCAAATTCCACTCTTTATTTTGCGCGTTTCGGAGAATGTTTCGATTTGAAGATGAGTTCGGGGGGATTGAGCATGACCTTGGTGTCGGGCGGCACCGAGTGGGTGAGCCAGACGTTGCCGCCCACCACCGAGCGGGCGCCGACCACGGTGTCGCCGCCCAGGATGGTGGAGCCGGCATAGACGGTGACGTCGTCTTCCAGGGTGGGGTGGCGCTTGCTCTGACGGTCGAGGTTGCCCGCCTCGTCGCGTTTGAAGGCCAGGGCGCCTAGGGTGACGCCCTGGTAGAGCTTGACCCGGTTGCCGAGTGTTGCGGTCTGGCCGATGACCACGCCGGTGCCGTGGTCGATGAAGAAGGATTCGCCGATTTGCGCCCCGGGATGGATGTCGATGCCGGTGATGGTGTGGGCCCGCTCGGTCATGATCCGGGGCAGGATCGGCACCTCCAGCCGGTAGAGTTCGTGCGCCATGCGGTAGACCATGATGGCGTAGATGCCGGGGTAGCTGAAGATGATCTCGTCGAAGCTGCCGGCGGCCGGATCGCCGAGGTAGGCCGCCTGGACGTCGGTGGCGAGCACCGCCCGCAGCCGCGGCAGGGTTTCGAGAAAGGCGAAGGCCTTGGCCTTGCCCGCCTCCTCGCAGTGCTGGCAGGCCTGGTCGTGGCGCAGGCACTCGTGGCGGATGCTGTGGGTGATCTCACCCGCCAGCCGGTCGAAGAGGCCGGAGATCTCAAGGCCGATCCGGTATTTGAGGTTGACCCGGTCGAGTCCCTGGGCGCGGAAATAGCCGGGGAAGAGGATGTCGCGGCAGGTGTCGATGAGTTCGATCACGTGCTGCCGGCTCGGCAGGGGCTCCGATTCCACGTGTTCGAAGCAGGTCTGGTCGAAGCAGGTGGCCACCACCTCATCGACGATCTCCGGCAATCTGGCGCGGAGGTCGAGCTGGTGGCTTTCCTTGGGGCAGGCCTCGTCATGGGCCTGGGGCAGTATTTTCGAACGTGGCATGGCGGCACCTCCGTCATTGTTCCATACCACCGGAACATAGCAGTCCGGCGGTGGTTGCACAAGGGGAATGGCAGGAAAGATGCTCCCCGTTCAGACGTGGGCGAGAAGGAAGCGGCGGATGCGGCCCGGGGTGAGGAGGATGCCGGTGAGGGTGGCATTGCCGACCTTGAGGGCCGGCACGGTGCGAACCCCGGCCTCCCTGGTCCGGCCGAGGTTGGTGGCCACCTCGATGGTCTCGATCTCCAGGTGGGGAAACTCCCGCTGCAGCCTTTTCAGCTCATGGGCCACGTAGAGACAGCGCGGACAGAGGAGGGTACGGTAGAACTCGACCTTCATGGTCATGGATTTCATTTTTCGAGGATCGTCTTGATGAAGTGCATCTCGTCCTGGGGCGGGACGAAGAAGTCGAGGTTGTTGTTCCAGCGGCTTACGTAGTGCTGGGTCAGCAGCGCCCGCAGGGCATTCTTGAACTGGGTGACCGTGGTGTATTCCTGGAGGAAGTACTCGCCGTAGCTGTTCTCGGTCATGATCGAGGTGTGGAAGGTCTTGGCGTTCTTCACCGGTTCCTTGTAGAAGTTCACCACCACCAGGGCCCGGAGCATGGTCTCCTTCTGCACCAGCTTTTCCGGCGCGATCTGCGAGAAATGGATGATGGGGAAGGTCTTGATCATCGCCTCGGTGAGTTGCTGGATATCGACGAGGTCGATGGGCAGGAAGTTCTTGGTCAGGTGGAGGCGGGTCTTGCTGGCGAGAATGCCGTTGACGAGCAGCCAGGCCACCAGCTTGATGAGATCGTCCTCGCGGCGGATCACCGATTCCACCTGCTCTTTTACGGTGTTGTGGTCGAGTTCGCCCTGGAAGGCGAAGTAGGAGAACTTGCCCGCGTGCTTGGTGATGTGGATGGTGATGTCCTCCTGGGCCATCATGTCCCGGGAGATGCTGCGGATGTATTCGATCTTGTTCTCTTTCTTCTCGTAGAAGGTGAAGAGTTTGCGGCCGAGGATGGAGAGGTCGCGTTCGGTGATGGTGAGCCCTGTCTCCGGCCCGAAGTTCTTGAAGATCCAGCGCAGCCGCTTGTAGGTTTCGAGCAGGTACTCGTGGACCGAGTTGCCGAAGACGATGAGATCCTTGAAGCGCCAGCGCCGGAACTGGAGGAAGTGTTCCAGGTTGTCCGGCAGCAGGCCCCAGTTCTCCATCATGGCCATGGTCGCCTTGAGATGGCTCTTCTGGCCGAACTTGGTCTGCTTCTGCGACTCCATGCCCTCCAGGGTCTTCAAGAAGAGGCATTCGCGGATCAGGTTGTCCCACTTCTTGTCCTTCTGGGAGCGGCGGTAGAAGGCGACGATCTCGCGGGAGAGGAGGAGGTAGGGATCCACCTCGGCGAGATCCATGGCCTCCTTGGCGTCGGCCAGCTTCTCGGGGTAGGTGACCAGGCACTTGACCCGGTCGGAGAAGAGGGGCAGGGAGTTGGATTCCGCCTTCAGGAGCTGCTCCAGGTAGGCGAACTTGATCACCGATTTGAAGGGGCTGTCGAGCGCCTTGTTCATCTGCCAGAGGCAGGCGCCGAAGATCTCCGCCTTGGGGATGTCGGAGAGGTAGCCGAGATCGACGAAGTCGTTGGGAGGGACCGGCTTCTCCTTCTCCATTTTCAGGACAAAATGGCGGTACTCCCCCTCGGTGAAGCCCGGCGGGATGAGCCACCAGAGCACGGGCTTGCCGGCCACCAGGATGTGGGTCCGGAAGAGTTCGTCCTTGAGCAGCAGCTTGATGGCCGAGCCGGCGGATTCCTCGTCGGTGGCCGAGGTCTCGAAACTGTTCTCCCGGGTCTGGTCGATGTCCATGAGGAAGAAGTGGACCTCGGCCCCCCGTTTGAGCGCCCACTGTTCGATGCCCTTGCATTTTTCCCGCAGCATCGCAAGCCCTTCCTTGCCCAGATCCTTGAAGCGGACGCTGACCCAGAAGTCGCAGTCGGAGAGGGCGGATTGGGCCACGGTGCCGATGCTGCCGATGGTTTTCAGGGAGTGGATGGCCGGAGGCGAGGTCCGCGGCGCCTGGCTGTCGAGCCGCATGGCCGAGGAGGTGGGGAAGTACTTGCGGAACAGGTCGCCTGGCATCATCTTTTCCGGCTCGTAGCCGTGGATGCCGCAGGGGCACTCCTTGTTCTCCACGAAACCGGGCAGGTCCGGGTAGTTGGTGTGCAGGAGGTAGGGCACGCCCTTGAAGAAGATCGCCGCCTTGGCGGGGTTGAAGAGGGTCGCCTTGGTGATGCGCTCTTCGTTGTATTGCCGGTATCGCTCGATCTTGGTCTTCAAATCGCTGGCTGCCGCTGGGGTTTGGAAACGACTATTCCTTTTTACAGGAAGACGGGGGCAAGGGCAAGGGCTCTTTGCCGCTGTTTAGGGCGCGGCCTGCACCGCGGCCGCCAGCCGCACCGCCTGCCTGGTCAGGGCCACGTCGTGGACCCGGATCAGGTCCACGCCCTCGCGTACCGCCAGGGCGGAGAGCACGGCGGTGGGGAAGTCCCGCTCCGTCACCTCGAGGTCGAGGATCTTGCCGATGAAGGTCTTGCGGGAGTGGCCGAGGAGCAGGGGGCAGCCGAGTTCGCGGAAGCGGCGGAGATGCTTGAGGATGGCCAGGTTGTGGGCAACACTCTTGCCGAAGCCGATGCCGGGGTCGACGATGAGATTCTCTCGACCGATGCCCCTGGCCACGGCCCAGGCGATCCGCTCCGCCAGGAAGTCCATGATTTCGGCGACCACGTCGTTGTAACGCGGCTCGACCTGCATCTCCTTCGGGGTGCCCTGCATGTGCATGAGGATCACCACCACCCGGTGGCGGGCGGCCACCTCCGCCATGGCGGGGTCGAAGCGCAGGGCGCTGATGTCGTTGATGAGGGTGGCGCCGGCCTCGATGGCCTCTTCCGCCACAACAGCCTTGGTGGTGTCGATGGAGATGGGGATGGTGGGGTGCTCTCGGCGCACTGCGCGGATGGCGGGGAGCACCCGGTCGAGTTCTTCGGCAACGCTGACCGGGTCGGAAAAGGGGCGGGAGGATTCGCCGCCGATGTCGATGATGTCGGCACCCGCGGCGACGAGTTCCGCGACCTGTCCGGCCATGGCCGCATCGTCGGTGAAGCGGCCGCCGTCGGAAAAGGAATCCGGCGTCACGTTCAGGATTCCCATGATCCTGGGCCGGACGCCGGAGGGGCAAAACCAGGGGCTGCGGTCGGGTGCGGCAGCCACCCGTCAAGCAGCCGGGAGGGCGGTGGCCGGTTGGGAGCCGGCCTCGGCGATGATGCGTTCGATGTCTTCGAGCACCAGGGTCTCCCGCTCAAGGAGCGCCTTGGCCAGCCCCTTGAGCGCCGCGATGTTCTCGGTAAGCAGGGCGGTGACTTCGTGCTTGGCGCCCACCACCAGCTTCTTCACCTCCTCGTCGATGCGCACCGCGGTGGCCTCGGAGTAGTCGCGGTGCTGGGCGATCTCGCGGCCAAGGAAGATCTGCTCCTCCTTCTTGCCGAAGGTGAGCGGTCCCATCGTCTCGCTCATGCCCCACTCGCAGACCATCTTGCGCGCCATCTCCGTGGCCCGTTCGATGTCGTTGCCCGCGCCGGTGGTGATCTCGTGGAAGACCAGTTCCTCCGCCACCCGGCCGCCGAGTAAGATGCGGATGTTGTTCAGCAGATAGCTGCGGGCATAGGTATGCTTTTCGTCCATGGGCAGCTGCATGGTGAGGCCCAGGGCCCGGCCGCGGGGGATGATGGTCACCTTGTGGAGCGGGTCGGCGCCGGGCAGGAGTTTCGCCACCAGGGCATGGCCTGCCTCGTGGTAGGCGGTGATCTCCTTTTCCTTCTCGGTGATGATCATGCTCCGCCGCTCGGTGCCCATCATCACCTTGTCCTTGGCCTGCTCCAGGTGGTTCATGGTGACCTTTTCGGCATCCTGGCGAGCCGCCAGGAGAGCCGCCTCGTTCACCATGTTCTCGAGGTCGGCGCCGGAAAAGCCGGGGGTGCCGCGGGCGATCACGGCCCAGTCCACCTTCTCGTCGATCTGGGTCTTGTTGCCGTGGACCGTGAGAATCTTCTCCCGGCCCTTGACGTCGGGCACCGGCACCACCACCTGGCGGTCGAAGCGGCCGGGGCGGAGCAGGGCCGGGTCGAGGACATCCGGCCGGTTGGTGGCCGCGACGATGATGACTCCCTCGTTGGCCTCGAAACCGTCCATCTCGACCAGGAGCTGGTTCAAGGTCTGCTCGCGCTCGTCGTGGCCGCCGCCCAGGCCCGCGCCGCGATGGCGGCCCACGGCGTCGATCTCGTCGATGAAGATGATGCAGGGCGCGTTCTTCTTGCCCTGGATGAAGAGGTCGCGCACGCGGGAGGCGCCGACGCCGACGAACATCTCGACGAAGTCGGAGCCGCTGATGGAGAAGAAGGGCACGCCCGCCTCACCGGCGATGGCCTTGGCCAGGAGGGTCTTGCCGGTGCCCGGCGGGCCCATGAGGAGCACGCCCTTGGGGATGCGGCCGCCCAGGCGGGTGAACTTCTTCGGGTCTTTCAAAAAGTCGATGATCTCGGTGAGTTCCTCCTTGGCCTCGTCGATGCCCGCCACGTCGGCAAAGGTCACCTTGGTCTTGTCCTGGTCGAGGAGGCGGGCCCGGCTCTTGCCGAAGCTCATCGCCTTGCCGCCGCCCACCTGCATCTGGCGCATGAAGAAGATCCAGACGCCGATCAGAAGCAGCATCGGGAACCAGGAGATGAGGATGGTGATGTACCACGGCGTCTCTTCGAGCGGTTTCACCCGGATGTTGGTGTTTGCCTTGCGGAGCACCTTGATGAGGTCCGGGTCGGCCGGGGAGGTTACCTTGAACTCCTTGCCGCCTGGCCCCTCGCCGGAAATCTCGTTGCCCTGGATGGTGACCTGGCTCACCGCGCCGGACTCGACGTTGGTGAGAAAGTCGCTGTAGCTCATCTCCGCCGCCTGCTGCTGCGGCTTGTTGAAGAGATTGAAGAGCAGGATCATGGTGAGGCCAATCACCAGCCACATGGAGAGATTTTTGTAAAAGGTGTTCAAGAAAGCCTCCTCAAGCGGGTTGTCGCGTCAGGGTGTTGCCTCTCTGGCGCACGTTCCTCACATCATAAGACAGGTGTTGGGGAATGTCCAGCCGTGCGCCGGTCGCTTCAGTGAAAATACTCCTGCACCGACTTGGCCTCGATGGATTCCTCCTGCACCGTGGTGATGGCCCGGACCATGGATTCGGCCCCGGCGATGGTGGTGGTGTAGGGCAGGTGGTAATCGAGGGCCGCCCGGCGGATGGTGTAGGAGTCTTCGGTGGTGCGGGTGCCCAGGGAGGTGTTGACGATCCACTGGATCTCCTTGTTCTGGATCTTGTCGAGCACGTGCGGCCGCCCTTCCGAGATCTTGAAGACCGGCTCGCAGGCCACCCCGTGTTCCTTGAGGTGGGCTGCGGTGCCGCGGGTGGCGATGAGAGTGAAGCCGAGTTCGATGAGTCGTTTCGCGATGGGCACGATGGCCGGCTTGTCCGGATGGCGCATGCTCAGGAAAACGGTGCCCGAGGTGGGGATGGTCTGGCCTGCCGCAAGCTGGGACTTGGCAAAGGCCAGGCCCACGCACTCGTCCATGCCCATGACCTCGCCGGTGGACTTCATCTCCGGCCCCAGGAGGGTATCGACGTTGGCAAAGCGGTTGAAGGGGAAGACCGCCTCCTTCACGGCAAAGTGCTTGATCTCCACCTCCTTGGTAAGCCCCAGTTCGGCAAGGCTCTTGCCGAGCATCACCTTGGTGGCGAGCTTGGCCAGCGGCACGCCGGTGGCCTTGCTGACAAAGGGCACGGTCCGCGAGGCGCGGGGGTTCACCTCCAGCACGTAGAGGGTGTTCTCCTTCACCGCGAACTGGATGTTCATCAGCCCCTTTACTTTCAGTTCCCTGGCCATGGCGCGGGTGGCGTCCTTGATCTCCTCGAGCATCTCCTTGGCCAGGGTGTGGGGCGGCAGGACGCAGGCCGAGTCGCCGGAGTGGATGCCCGCCTCCTCGATGTGCTGCATGATGCCGCCGATGATGGTGGCAGAACCGTCGGAGATGGCGTCCACATCCACCTCGATGGCGTCTTTGAGGAACTTGTCGATGAGGATCGGGTGTTCCGGCGAGACGTCGATGGCGGTGTGCATGTAGTGGAGCAGATCCTTCTCGTTATAGACGATCCGCATGGCGCGGCCGCCCAAAACGTAGGAGGGGCGGACCACCACGGGGTAGCCGATCTCCTTGGCGATCTTGAGCGCCTGGTCGATGGCCTTGGCCGTGCCGTTGGCCGGCTGGCGCAGGTCGAGTTTCTGGAGGAACTGCTGGAAGCGCTCGCGGTCCTCGGCCCGGTCGATGGAGTCGGGCGAGGTGCCGAGGATGTTCACCCCGGCCTTGGCCAGGGGCACGGCGAGGTTCAATGGGGTCTGGCCGCCGAATTGGACGATGATCCCCTCGGGCTGCTCCTTGGCGATGATGTTCAGCACATCCTCCCGGGTGAGGGGCTCGAAGTAGAGGCGGTCCGAGGTGTCGTAGTCGGTGGAGACGGTCTCGGGGTTGGAGTTCACCATGATCGATTCGATGCCCAGTTCGCGCAGGGCAAAGGAGGCATGGACGCAGCAGTAGTCGAACTCGATGCCCTGGCCGATGCGGTTGGGTCCGCCGCCCAGGATCATCACCTTGCGCTTGTCGCTGTGGCGCGCCTCGTCCTCCTGCTCGTAGGTCGAGTAGTAGTAGGGGGTGTACGCCTCGAACTCGGCGGCGCAGGTGTCCACCAGCTTGTAGACCGGCTTCTGCCCCTCCTTCTCCCGCCGCTCCCGGATGTCGTCCTCCGAGGTGCCGGTGAGATACGCGAGCTGGCGGTCGGAGTAGCCGTATTGCTTCACCTGGCGCAGGAAGTCGCCGGTAAGCCCTGCAAAGCCGGCCCCCTTGATCCGCCCTTCCATCTCGACGATCTGGCGCAGATTATTGAGGAACCAGGGATCGATGCTGGTGAGCGTGTAGAGCTTCTCGATGGTCATGCCCCGCTGCAGGGCCTCGTAGAGCTGGAACATCCGCCTGGAGTTCGGCTTGCGGAGCGCGTTTTCGAGATCCGGATTGTCCATCGTGGCAAAGGCCCGGAATTTGGCATCGGCGCCAAAGCCGCTCACCCCGATCTCCAAGCTGCGCATGCCCTTCTGGAAGGCCTCCTTGAAGGTGCGGCCGATGGCCATGGTCTCGCCCACCGACTTCATGGCGGTGGTGAGGAAGTCGTCCGCCTCGGGGAACTTCTCGAAGGTGAAGCGGGGGATCTTCACCACGCAGTAGTCGATGGTGGGCTCGAAGGCCGCGTAGGTCTCGCGGGTGATGTCGTTCTTGATCTCGTCCAGGGTGTAGCCCACGGCGAGCTTGGCCGCGATCTTGGCGATGGGAAAACCGGTGGCCTTGGAGGCCAGCGCCGAGCTGCGGGAGACCCGGGGGTTCATCTCGATGACCATGAGTTCGCCGTCCGCCGGGTTCACGGCGAACTGGACGTTGGAGCCGCCGGTCTCGACCCCGATCTCGCGCATGATGGCGATGGCCGCATCGCGCATGTTCTGGTATTCGACGTCGGTCAGGGTCTGGGCCGGGGCCACGGTGATGGAGTCGCCGGTGTGCACCCCCATGGCATCGATGTTCTCGATGGAGCAGATGATGACCACGTTGTCCGCCTTGTCGCGCACCACCTCAAGTTCGTACTCCTTCCAGCCGAGCAGGCTCCGCTCCAGCATGACCTCGGAGTTCATGGAAAGATCGAGGCCAGCGGTGCAGAGTTCGATGAGTTCCTGGGCGTTGTAGGCGATGCCGCCGCCGGTGCCGCCCAGGGTGAAGCTGGGGCGGACGATGATCGGGTAGCCGATTTTCTCGCCGGCCGGCTTTACCTCGTCGATGGTGTGGACGATGGCGCTCTCCGGCACCTTGAGGCCGATCTTCTTCATGGCCGCGCGGAAGGGGTCGCGGCCTTCCGCCTTCTTGATTACCGGGATGTTGGCGCCCAGGAGTTCCACGCCGTATTTTTCCAGCACGCCCAGCTCCGCCACCTTGATCGCGGTGTTGAGCGCGGTCTGGCCGCCCAGGGTGGGCAGCATGGCATCGGGCCGCTCCCGCTCGATGATCTTGGCCACCATCTCCGGGGTGATCGGCTCGATGTAGGTGCGGTCGGCGATCTCCGGGTCGGTCATGATGGTGGCGGGGTTCGAGTTGATGAGCACCACCTCGTAGCCTTCTTCCTTCAGGGCCTTCACCGCCTGGGTGCCGGAATAGTCGAACTCGCAGGCCTGGCTGATGATGATGGGGCCGGAGCCGATGATGAGGATCTTCTTGATGTCGGTGCGTTTCGGCATGGTCGTGATTCCGATTCCGGTTGGAGTTGCGCTTACTGCATCATGGCGATGAAGCGGTCGAAGAGATAGATGGCGTCGTGCGGGCCGGGCGCGTTTTCCGGGTGGTACTGCACGGAAAAGGCCGGGTACTTCTTGTGGCGGATACCCTCCACCGAGCCGTCGTTCAGGTTGATGTGGGTCAGCTCCACGTCGTCGGGGCTCAGGCTCGCCATGTCCACGCAGAAGCCGTGGTTCTGGGAGGCGATCTCGATCTTGCCGGTGGTGAGATCCTTTACCGGCTGGTTGATGCCGCGGTGGCCGAACTTGAGCTTGTAGGTGGTGCCGCCGTAGGCCAGGCCCAGGAGCTGCTGGCCGAGGCAGATGCCGAAGATCGGCTTCTTGCCCAGGATGGCGCGGATGGTCTCGATCACCCCAGGGATGCCTGCCGGGTCGCCGGGGCCGTTCGATAGGAAGACGCCGTCCGGATTCATGGCCAGGATGGCGTCGGCCGAGGTCGTGCAGGGCACCACCTGGATGGAGCAGCCGCGCTCGGCCATGAGCCGGAGCTGGTTGTACTTGAGGCCGTAGTCGATGGCCACCACCTTGTACTTGCCCGGTGCGGCGGTGGTGAAGTTGCTGCCCGGCTTCGGGCCGTCGGCGGTCCAGCCGTAGGGCTCGGTGCAGCTCACCTCGTGGACCAGGTCGCGGCCAACGAGGCCGGGCGAGGCCTTGGCCTTGGCCACCAGGGAGGCGGGGTCGAGGTCGAGGGTCGAGACGATGCCCTTCATGGCGCCGCCCACCCGGATGTGGCGGGTGAGCGCCCGGGTATCCACCCCCTCGATGCCGAGCACGTTGTACTTCTTGAGGAAGTCGGCCAGGTTGGCGGTGGCGCGGAAGTTGCTCGGGAAGGGGCAGTATTCCTTGACGATGAAGGCCTGCACGTGAACGCGGCTCGATTCCATGTCCGCCTCGTTCACGCCGTAGTTGCCGATGAGCGGGTAGGTCATGGTCACGATCTGGCCGGTGTAGGAGGGGTCGGTCAGTACCTCCTGGTAGCCGCTCATGCCGGTGTTGAAGACGATCTCGCCGGTGGTCTCCCCCGGACCGGTAAAGGAAACCCCTTCAAAAATGGTGCCGTCTTCCAGGGCGATCAATGCTTTCATGTGGTTCCTTTCTGCCGTTGATGGTGAGTCGTGCCACGCTGCGAGCGCAGGGGTTCGCGGCACGGCAACAGGTTCTCGATAGTGCTGCCGGCCTGGCACCCTGTGGCACTGCCGGACATAATGATGATTTTCTCGTCCCTTGTCAACGCGTCAGCCAGACGCGGCGATAAGGGTCTGGAGCAGTTGGGCCTGGCGTCTGGCTGCCCCCTGCTGGGCCAGGGCCGCGTTGCGGGCCTTGGTCGCTGCCGCTGCGTACTCTTCGGGTCGTGCGGCCCAGAGGAGTATCTGGCGTGCGATCTCCGCAGGGTGTGTCACCGGGAAGCCGCCGCCCGCTTCTTCAAGCAGGGCCTTGGCCTCGCTGAAATCCTTCATGCTCGGCCCGTAGAGGACCGGCTTGCCCCAGACCGCGGCCTCGAAGACGTTGTGGCCGCCCCGCTCCACCAGGCTGCCGCCGCAGAAGACGTAGTCCGCCACCGCATAGAGGCCGGCCAGTTCACCCATGGTGTCCACCAGGATCACGTCGTGGCCCCGGCCCTGGCTGGCAACCGTGCTCCTGCGGTCGAAATCCACCCCCTCATTTCTGAAGAGGGCCTCGATTTCGGCCAGGCGCTGGAGGTGGCGCGGGGCCACGATCCAGACCAGACCCGGTAATTCCTTTTTCAGGGTCCGGTAGGCCCCGATGAGCTGGGCCTCTTCGCCGCTGTGGGTGCTGCCTGCCACCCAGACCGGCGTTGCTGCCGCAAGCTGCAACTCGGTGCGGTAGCGACCGGCCGGGTTCTCGCCTGGCTGGCCGGCAGCCAGGTCGTACTTGGCATTGCCGCTCACCCTCACTCGTTCGCCCGGTGCCCCCAGGGAGCGGAAGCGCTTGGCATCCGCCGGGCCGATGGTGGCGATGGCCCCGAAGCGGCGCAGGGTCTGGGCGATCAGTCCGCCGATCAGGCGGTAGCGCCGCTCTGAGCGTTCGCTCAGGCGTCCGTTCAGCAGGGCGAGGGTGCAGCCCCGCGCCTCGGCCTGGCGCAGGATAGCGGGCCAGAGTTCCGTTTCCAGGCAGACGTAGAGGTCCGGTTGTATGGTCTTGAGCGCCCTGGCCGTGAACAACCCCAGATCCAGGGGCGCGAAGAGGCAGTGTGCCGTATCGCCAAGCTGCTGGCGGGCAATGTTCTGCCCCTGCCGGGTCATGGTGGAGACGATCACCATTGCCTCGGGCAGCAGCGTTTTGATCTCCCCGATCAGGGCGCGGGCGGCCTGCACCTCGCCCACCGAAGCGGCGTGCAGCCAGATGCGCGGTTTGCCGCCTCGCGGCAACAGCTCTTGTCTATAGAGACCGAGCCGTTGGCGCAGTTCCTCCCGGCGTGACGTTGGGAGATATGTGGGGAAAAAAAAGGGGGCCGCGGCGAGAAGGAGAAACCAACCGATGAGCTGATAGAGTAGGTAACTCAATGACGTGACTACCTTTTTCTTGGGTGCCGCCCAGGCCCCGCGCTCAGGCAAAAATCACGCCATTAAACAGAATTTCCCTCTTTTCGTCAATAGGAAAACCGGGAAGAGTGGGACATAAAAAAGGCCCTGGCGCAAAGGCTGGCAGAGGCGTTTGTCGCTCCGACAGGTCTGTGGCGTCCACAGACGGGCTGCCCGATAAGCCGACCGGTCGTGATCGGCTGCGGATGGCCGGGGGGGATGACCTTCCTGTAGCAGTTGTGCAAGGAGAAGTTGGAACGGGACGTGGCCAATTTCTCCTTTTGAAAGGGAGAACATCCGGAGGATAGAGAAAAAACAAGAAAGCAGTGTTTCGTTGTGTTGAGCATTCTGCGTTCATGCAACAACGGGAAGACGATCTCCTTTTTAGCCGAAGAAATCGGTTCCCTCCTTGTCGAGGTTGGGGGTGTAGGTAAAGGCGCCGGTGGCGGGGTTGGTGACGACCGCGCTGCCGAGGGTGCCGTTGGTGACGATGGTGAAGGTGAGCGGGTTATTGTCCGCGTCGGTGGCGGAGAGGGTGGCGGAGGCCGGGGTGTCTTCGCTGGTGGTGATGGTGCTGTTCTGCGCCACCGGCGGGGTGTTGCCCCAGGCGTTCACGGTGGTGACGTTGCCTGCCTCGTCGTAGAGGTACTGGATGGCGACACCGTTGCCGTAGTCAACCCCGACGAGGCGATTGAGGTCGTCGTACT
>JBFLYY010000093.1:0-2050 GCA_040756495.1 Thermodesulfobacteriota bacterium
ACGGCACTGGGCGGCGAGGGCACGGGGCCGTTGATGTTGAGGTTGATGGAGGCGTAGCTGTGCGGGTTGGGCGGCATCAAGGCCCAGTTGCCGTTGCCGGCGAGGCGCTGCCGGACGGCGGGGGCCTGGTAGTCCGCCTCGGTGTCGAACTCGCCGCCAAAGGTGGTCTCGGGGTAAACGGTAAGGAGCGGAAAGTAGAACTGCCCGTTGTAGTGGACCACAAAGGGTTTGTCGTTGGAGATGACCTCGGCGAAGAGACTGGCGACGAAGAGCAGGGTAAAGAGGATGAGGCTCACGTAGCCGCGACGGTTGGCCTTGAAGCGCTGCCAGCGGCGCCAGGTGGGGGTCTGTTTCGGGTTGCTGCTCATGGGCTAGCGGTTCTCGATGCCTTCGAAGGTGATCCGCGGGTCCACCGCCACGTAGCTCAGGTCGGTGAGCAGCCGCGAGACGAGGCCGATGATGGTGAAGAAGAAGAGGGTGCCCAGGACCACGGGATAATCGCGGTTCATGATCGACTCGTAGGCCAGAAGCCCCATGCCGTCCAGGGAAAAGATCGTTTCGATGAGCAGGCTGCCGGTGAAGAAGGCGGTGATGAAGGAGCCCGGGAAGCCGGTGATGATGGGGATGATGGCGTTGCGGAAGATGTGGCGGTAGAGCACGGTATTCTCGGAGAGCCCCTTGGCCCGGGCGGTGATGACGTACTGCTTCCTGATCTCCTCGAGGAAGCTGTTCTTGGTCAAGAGCGTCATTACCGCGAGGCTGCCCACGGCGCTGGAGACGATGGGCAGCACCATGTGCCAGAGGTAGTCGAGGATCTTCGCGAAAAAACCGAGTTCGGCCCAGTTGTCGGAGACGAGACCGCGCAGGGGAAAGATGCTGAAGAAACTGCCGCCGCCAAAGAGGACGATGAGCAGGATCGCCAGCACGAAGCCGGGAATGGCGTAGCCGATGAGGATCACGGTGCTGGTGATGACGTCGAAGCGGGAGCCGTCGCGCACCGCCTTGGCGATACCGAGCGGGATGCAGGCGCCGTAGACGATGAGGAAGGACCAGAGCCCCAGCGACATGGAGACCGGCAGCTTCGAGATCACCAGGGCGGCGACGCTGCGGTGGTGGTAGTAGGATTCGCCGAAGTCGAAGAGAAAGTAATTTTTCATCATGGAGAGGAAGCGGGTCACTGGCGGCTGGTCGAAGCCGTAGAGCTTCTTGAGTTCGGCCACCCGTTCCTCGTCGAGCCCCTTGGCGCCCTGATAGAGATCGCTGGTCCGCGAGGCCCGCACCTCGCCGCCCATGCCGGCGGTGTGCCCCTTCATCTCGGCGAGCATGCGCTCCACCGGGCCGCCGGGCACGAACTGGGTGACGGTGAAGGTGACGAGCATGATCCCGATGAGAGTCGGGATCATGAGCAGGAGGCGGCGGAGGATGTAGGTGGCCATGGGCAAAGGTCAGCGGGCGACGTTGCGTTGCTGGAGCGTATTGGTGATGATCTCTTTCAGTTCCTGCATCTTGAAGGGCTTGGGGATGTAGTTGTCCATGCCCCGGGCCAGACATTGCTCCCGGTAGCCCGGCATGACGTGGGCGGTCACCGCGATGATCGGGATATGGCCGCCGCCGGCTTCGTCCTCGCGGGCGCGGATGGCGGCGGTGGCCTCGAAGCCGTCCATCACCGGCATCTGGATGTCCATGAGGATGAGGTCGAACTCGCCGGCAAGGTACCGTTCATAGCCGATCCTGCCGTTTTCCGCGACAACGCTGGTGTAGCCGAACTGCTGGAGCATGAGGCTCAGCAGCTTCTGGTTCACCGGATTGTCTTCCACCACGAGGATGCGGAGCGGATTGACCATGACGAGGGTGGCGCTGCCCCCGGGGGCAGAATGTTGCTGTTTGGGGTTGTCGCTGTCAAGGGCCGCGGGCAGGAAAAACGCCACAAGAGGGCCTTTGTCAGCCGTTTGTTACCATTACCGTGTCGCTGGTCCCTTGTCAACCGCAAACGCGGGAAAAGACCAGAAATGTCGCGGGGCTAGACGGAGTTGGCAGGGGGCGGCGGGGG
>JBFLYY010000094.1:0-11662 GCA_040756495.1 Thermodesulfobacteriota bacterium
CGGAAGAGATCCACCTGACCGACGGCAGCCGGCTCCCCTTCGCGCTGGCCATGCTGGCCCCGCCCTTCCGGGGAGTGGCCGGGGTGGCCCCCTTGGGCAACCCCCGCGGCTTCATCCCGGTGGACAGTCACTATCGCCACCCGCAGCACGCCAACGTCTACGCGGTGGGCGTGGCCGTGGCCATGGCCCCGCGAGAACCGACCCCGATTCCGACCGGCGTGCCCAAGACCGGCTACATGACCGTGCGGATGGCCAAGGCCGCGGCGTACAACATCGCGGCCGACTGCACCGGCGGCGCCCCGGTGGCGGTGGAGGACCACGACGTCCTCTGCTTCATGGGCATGGGAAAGAGCGGGGCACTGATCTATGCCGACCCGCTCCTGCCGCCCAGGCAGCGTTCCGTGCTCAAAAAGGGGCGCTGGGTGCCGTGGGCCAAGGCAGGTCTGGAACGCTATTTTCTCTGGAAGATGCGGCACGGCCTGAGCCGCCTGCCGTGACATACCGCAAAAGGGAGGACCGCACCATGAATTCCGCCACAACGCTTGTCGAACGCCACAAAAGAACGGAGGCATGGCTGGGCGTGGGTTTTGTTCTGCTGCTCATCGGCGGCTGGTTCTATTACCCGCTGGGTTATTCCCTGCTGGTCTGCATGGCCGGCGCCATGGCCATCGGCCTCGCCCGGGGACGGTACTGGTGCGACTGGCTCTGCCCGCGGGGGAGCTTCTGGGACACCGTGCTCAAGCGGGTCAGCCTGCGGCGCAAGGTGCCGGCCCTGTTCCGCCACCCCCTCTTCCGTGCCGGCTGGCTCATTCTGCTGATGACCATGCTGGCCATCCAGCTTCCCCCGGTCTGGGGCGATTATTACAGGATGGGCAAGCCCTTTGTCATGATCCTCACCATGACCACCGTGGTGGGCACCCTCTTCGGCGTGCTTTACCACGAGCGCATCTGGTGCATGTTCTGCCCCATGGGCACCATGGCCAACCTGCTCGGCCGGGGCAAGATGCTGCTCCGGGTCGATGCCGCCTGCGTCAACTGCGGCACCTGCGAACAGGTGTGCCGGATGCAGCTCAATCCCGGCGCCTGCCGGGAGGCCGGCCGGGTGACCAGCGGCGATTGCCTGAAGTGCGCGTACTGCGTGGAAAGCTGCCCGCAACAGGCCCTCAGCTTCGAGGGGGCCACGGGCAGCAGGAGAGGTTGAGCCGGCAACGTTATCGGCAACCAAGGAGACGCTCATGATCGAGATGGTACTTTTTCACAGCGGCAACCCGGGCTGAGTGACCTGCCAGAAGGCCACGGGCGTGGCCAGGGCAATGCAGGAGCAATTCGGCGGGCAGTTGGCGTTGCGCACCCATCTTGCCAGCGATCCGGAGGCGGCGGCCTATACCCTGAAGGGTTCGACCAACGTCTTTGTCAACGGCGCATGGGTGGAGCTGGACGTGGCCACCGACCGGGAAAGAATGGCGGCCTACCTGAACAACATCCTGGCCAGGAGCGGCTGATCAGGAGAGGGTCGAGAGCGCCCTCCGGCAGGCGATGGCAAAATCCTCGGGATAGTGGCCGTTGATCCAGCGGAGCTGCGCCTCGCTGAAGGCCCCCATGGAGTAAGGGAGTTTGGGCAGCAGGCTGTAGAGCAGGCGCTGGTCGCGATCCCGGTTGTCGAGACGTTTCGAGTATTCGATGCTGGTGACGAGCCGGGCGCCGAGGCTGGCCAGGATTTTCTGGGCCAGGAGCAGGGCCCGGTCGAGGCTGGCGCGGGTGGCGGTGTCCGCCTCCACGATGTTGCCCACCTCCTGTTTGGCCATGATCTGCACCTCCCACTGCGAGACCTGGGCCTTGGGCACAAAAAGAAGGACGTGGTCGTCCTCGTGGACGACGAGGCTTGCCTCATCCTTACGGCCGTCCATGCGCTGGTTGGCGGAGATGGCGGCCAAATAGCAGGCAAAGAAATTCCGCCCCGTCTCCGCGCGGAAGCGGACGCAGTGGTCGGCGATCTGGTCGCCGCTCGCAAAGGCGGGCAGCGACCCTGCCGGCTCGTTGCCGCTGTAAGAGCCGTTTGCCGTCGGTGGTACCAGGGCGTACTGCTGGTGGATCTGCTGGTGCGAGGCGTGGAGCCGGTAGCCGCTGCCGGCGAAATCGAAGCCGAAGTTCCAGCCCCAGAGGATGCCGGTGGCGGGCAGGGTGCCTGGCCTTGTCTTGTCCAAGGCCGTGACGATCCGCCCCCGCAACTCCTCCAGTCCCGCAACCGCGAGGCCGCCTCGGCCCGCCGGCACGTCGATCCCCAGCATTGCAGCGAGGCGCACGTAGGTGCGCTGGTAGTAGAGGTGGCGGAGGCCCGTCATGTCGGCGGCGGTGAGGTCGCCGATTGCGTAGCGCACTGCGTCGTCCGCCATGTTGGCCGCGTAGTGGCCGCCGGGGATGTAGGAGTTGCGGCGCAGGTACTCGAAGACGTGGGTCGCCTCGCCCGGTCCGCCGTATTCGCCGACGATCTCGCTCCCTCCCTGGGCGCCGGGCCGGAGCACCATCACCCTTTTGTAGCCGTCCGGCAGGGCGGGATTGTTCGCCACGGTCTCGAAGAGGTCGTGGTTCGTTATCACCGGCCTGGGGCCGTGTTTGCCCTGTTCGTAGCGAAGACCGTCGGGTCGGCCCTTGGCATCGTGGGTCAGCCCGCAGCTCGTCTCCGCAAGCTGCGCGCACTCCATAGGGTCGGTGGAGGTGGCGGCCAGGGCGAGAAGGAGCGGCTGGGGCAGGTTGCGGATGAGCGTTTCCCGCTCTTTTGCGGTGAGATGGCCGAGCGAGACCGGTTCCGGCGCCGGCAGCCGGATCGCGGCCGGATCGGCGGCCTTTGTTTCGGCCCACGACCTGCTGATGAAGGTGGCGCCGCGGAAGGCAAAGGGGTTGGCGATCTCATAGACCCAGTCCGCCTCGGCCACGGCAACGTCGCCCGGCGGGAAGTTGCGGCCGTTGTCGAGCACGGCGCCGTCGGGCAGGGTGCCCAGGGGCGCCGGGTGCTCCCGGCCGCGGAGGTTTTTCACCGTATAGCCGGGCTGGTGGATGCCGAAGACAAAGCGGCCGTCCGGCGAGACACAGGTGCGCAGCATCATGGTTGCGGATTCCTCTGGGCAAGATGGTGCAGAAGGGGGCCGTTGCCGTGGCCGAGAGTGGCGTCGGCGCTCCGTCCGATCAGGGTCGCGACAAAGGCGCTGGCCTCGGCGAAGGCCCGTTGGTACGAACCGGAGAGGGCGTGGCAGGCGGCCAGGGCCGAGGCAAAGGTGCACCCGGTGCCGTGGAGATTGCGGCTTTTCAGGCGGGGATGGCGGTGTTCCACGGTGGTCGGCGTCCCGCCTGGCCCGCGCTGGCAGAGCAGATCGACGATCTCTTCCCCTGCCTCGTCGCGGTGGCCGCCGGTCACTGCCACGGCCGCAAGGCGCGGGTGGCGCCGGAACAACTCGGCCACGGCCGCGATGATTTCATTCGCAGTGGCGCAGGGCAATCCGGTCAGGGCCGTAAGCTCCGGCAGGTTGGGGGTGAGGGCGGTGGCGCGGTCGAGCAGTCGGGCCAGGGCCGGGCCGGCATCGCCATCGAGGAGCGACTGGCCTGCCCCGGCCCGGAGCACCGGGTCGTAGATCACCTCGCCGGAGAAATCACGGAGTGCCCCGGCAATGGCGGCGGCAACGGCCGCGCTGCCCACCATGCCGATCTTCACATGGCTCACCGGCAGGTCGTCGAGCACTACCCGGATCTGCTCGGCGACCAGTTCCGGCGCCAGGGGGGTGAAGGAACGCACCCCTTGGGTGTTCTGCACGGTAAGGCAGGTGATGGCCGCGGCGCCGTAAACGCCGAGGCTGGCGAAGGTCTTGAGGTCCGCCTGGATGCCGGCCCCGCCCGAGGGGTCGGAACCGGCGATGGTGAAAAGCACCGGAGGCGCGGCCATGGGTTTCCGATCAGCCGCAGCCCTTGCAGGAGGAGGGCGCGCAGCCGCCGGTCTTGGGGGCGCATCCGCTGCAACCGCCAGGGGCCGCCTGGTCGATGGCCTCAAGGGTCAGGGTGAAGGTGAGGCTCTGGCCGGCCAGGGGGTGGTTGAAATCCACGGTGACCGTGCTCTCCGCCACCGCCACCACGGTGGCCGGCATCTGGACGGGCTTGCCCTCCTGCTCCATGGTGAGGCCCAATACCATGCCGCGGCTCAACTCCCGCGGGCCGAAGGTGTCGCGCGGCACCTCGACCACCAGTTCCTCGCGGCGGGGGCCGTAGGCCTCCTCCGGCGCCAGGGTGATGTTCCTGGTCTCGCCGACCGCCATGCCGATCACCGCCTGTTCGAAGGCAGGCATCACGCTCTGGTCGCCGATCCGGAAGGAGAGGGGGCCGGCGTCCTCGGAGGAGTCGAAGGTCTCGCCGTTGGCGAGGGTGCCGTTGTAGAGGAGGGTGACTTGGTCGTTCTGCTGGGCGCGCTGCATCTATGGTCTCCTGCTGCGGGTTGGTGTCGGAAATGGGTTGCGCGAAACGAAGCCGCTATTATGCCGAAAGTCCGGCGAAAAAGCAACCGGCGAATGGGGCGGGCTAGAGGCGGTCGCGGAGGAGCTTGAGGCCGAGGAGCACCAGCGGCAGCAAATGGAAACAGAGGTCGAAGATGTCGAGCGGGCGCTTGAGGGTGCCGTTTTTCAGCATGATGAGTTTCTCCACCACGTGCGGCATGGGGAAGATGGGGGCGATGAGCATGAAGCCCGCGATGAGGAGGAGCAGACTGTAGGGGATCTGGTCGAGAAAGGAGAGCATGGCTAGTACACCTCGAATTGGTCGGTCCAGCTTTCGATCTTGGCCACCAGCCGTCCGACGGTCATTTTGCCCTTGGCCTCGTTTTTGTCGCTGCGGTCTTCCATCACCGCGAACTCGACCAGCTTGTAGTTGTCCACATACTGCTCCAGCCGGCTGCCGTAGGCGTTGATCAGCCCCTTCAGAAACTGGAGGAGGGCGTCGTGGGGGAAGGGGCGGCTGTAGCCGGAGAGCTGGTTTTCGAGGAAACTCTTCAGCTTGGCGAGTTCGCTTTCGCTGGCGCCGTAGTAGACGTGGCAGGCGTTGAGCACCGCCACTGCCTTGTCCTGGAGTTCGGTGGTGGAGATGGATTTCTGGCCGGCGAGGGATTGGAGCAGGAGTTTTAAGGTGCGCACGAAACCCTGGAGACCCATGAAGAAGTCCGGCACCTTTTCCGCGGCCACGGTGGCCGGGTTGAGCGGCGAGCCGGTCTGCCGTGCGTGCTGCTTGAGGTCTTCGAGCAGGGGGCCGGTGATGGTGGTATAGAGCAGATCGAGGTGTTTGAGAAAGAGCGGCAGCAACTCCATCTGGCGCAGGGACTTGGCGCGGTTGTAGAGGGCGGAGAGGGCATGGCCCAGCGCCAGGGTCACTTCCGGCAACTCCTTGATGATCGTCGCCAGTTCCGCCGAGCGGAGTTTTTCGATCTGCTGGAGAATGGCGTTGACCTTCTCCAGTTCGCCGGGCGGATACTGGTGAAAGTCCTCGATGTAGGCCTTGAGCTGGTCGGCGGCCCTGACCGCGGCGTAGATCTGGTGTTCGAGGACCGTGGCCGCGAGTCCCGGCAGCCCCTTGATTTCGATGGCCTTGAATTTCTGTTCCAGCTTGGCGGCCTTGGCCTGACAATGGGCGAGGGTGGGGCCGGCCTCTTCCCGGTGGCCTTCCCTGGTAAAGCAGAGGAAACGGTAGCCCTCCTCCACGCGGTCGGCGTGGATCTCCCGGAGTTCCTTGGCCAGGGGCACGAGATGCCCGAGGGTCAGCTGCTCGCGCAGCCGCTTCTGGCCGTCGAGCAGCAGGGCGCACTGCTCTTTCAGTTCCTCCAGCGGCGGACCCAGGGTGTCGCATTCCTGTTCCAGCCGCCTGGCCTGGGCCTGGGCCGCCGCGGGTTTGAGCGCCTGGCGCTTCACGTCGAGGGCCAGGCTCTGGAGTTCGTTCTCCAGCCGCTCGATGCTGCGCAGGATCTCCCTGGGCGCGCTTTTGTAAAGTTCGAGCGCCTTCTTGTAGTTGTCGGTGAGGCCGAAGGTCTCGAACAGCTCCGCTGCCTTCTCGAAATTGATCCGGTCCCACTGGCGCAGCTCGTCGTTGCCGACGAGCGCGCGGGTCAGGGACATGGTGGTCTGCAGAACTGCGTGGATCTGCTCGAGGCTGGACTGGGGGGTCTCGGTCATGGGTGTGGGGTCTTTGGAAGTAATGGCCGGCGTTGTCCCGCGAAAAACCGTGGCCGCCGTCCTCCCTTCTATAACAGATTTCCCTGGCAGGGAGGAACAGAAAAAAGTACTCTGCGCCGGAAGGGCGCCCGCGGCCCATGTTGCCGGGAAAGACTTGACAAATCGGGCGGATAGGCTATGCTGCCACTTCTTTTTGGAAACCCATGCAACTGGTGTGCGAAAAATACCGGGAAACGGTGGCGGCCGCCGAGGCCCGCTGCCGTCACCCTGCAGAATACTGCAAGTTCCGCTCTGCCTGCCTGATCCATTTTCTCGGCACGGGAAAGGGGAACGCGGAGGCGAAAGAGGGGGCCGGCCCGCAAGCCGGCCCGACAACCACGGAAGAGAGAGCGGTCATGACCACTCTGCGTTTTGACAAGGGCAACGGGCTCCTGCCTGCCATTGCCCAGGATTACAAGAGCGGCGAGGTGCTGATGCTGGCCTACATCAACGAAGAGGCCTGGCAACAGACCCTTGCCACCGGCAAGGCCCATTACTGGAGCCGCAGCCGCAACAAGATCTGGCTCAAGGGCGAATCGTCCGGCCACGTCCAGCTGGTGAAGGAGATATTGATCGACTGCGACGCCGACACCGTGCTCTACAGGGTGGAGCAGCTGGGCGGCGCCGCCTGTCACACCGGCTTTCGCAGCTGTTTCCATCGGCTGGTGCAGGGCGACGGGGTGACGGTGGTGGGCGAGCGGCTTTTTGACCCGGCGGAGGTATACAAGAAATGAACGTGTTGAAACTCGGCATTCCCAAGGGCAGCCTCGAAAAGGCGACCATCGAACTCTTCGAGAAATCGGGCTGGAGCATCAAACTCTCCTCCCGCAACTACTTCCCCGAGATCGACGACCCGGAGCTTGCCTGCTCCATCTGCCGGCCCCAGGAGATGTCCTCCTACGTGGAAAAGGGTGTGCTCGATTGCGGCATCACCGGCAAGGACTGGACCCTCGAGAACGAGTCCGACGTGGTGGTGGTGGCGGATCTCGTTTACTCCAAGGTGAGCAAACGGCCTACCCGCTGGGTGCTGGCGGTGCCTGGCGATTCCGAGATCCATAAAGTCGAGGATCTCGAAGGCAAGAAGGTCGCCACCGAACTCGTCAACTACACGAAGAAATTCTTCGCCGAGCGCAGGATCAACGTGGACATCGCCTTCTCCTGGGGCGCCACCGAGGCCAAGGTGGTCTCGGGGCTGGCCGACGCCATCGTCGAGGTGACCGAGACCGAGTCCACCATCCGCGCCCACGGCCTCCGAATCATCCACGAGCTGATGGCCTCCAACACCCAGTTCATCGTGAACAAAGAGGCCTGGAGCGACCCGTGGAAGCGGGAGAAGATCGAGAACATCGCGCTTCTCCTGCAAGGGGCGCTCAGGGCCGACAAGATCGTGGGGCTCAAGATGAACGTGCCCCAGCCGAAGCTCGATCAGGTCATTGGTCTGCTGCCGAGCTTGAACGCCCCCACCGTGGCCCCGCTCTACCAGACCGAGTGGTTCTCGGTGGAGACGGTGATCTCCGAGCACGAGGTGCGCGACCTCATCCCGCGGCTGCTGAAATCCGGCGCCGAGGGCATCATCGAATATTCCCTCAACAAGGTGATCTGAGGCCGCCAAGGCGGCTGAAGGCAGGGTGTTGGCGTGCGGTGCAGCGAAGTCGAGTTTATTGACAGCGTCTTTTCCCTGAAGCGGCTGCCCGAGGCGGAACTGCCCGAGGTGGCCTTTGCGGGGCGATCCAACGTCGGCAAGTCGAGCCTGATGAACCGCCTCTTGAACCGCAAGGCGCTGGTCAAGGTGAGCGCCAAGCCGGGCAAGACCCAGAGCCTCAATTTTTTCCGGGTGGACAGGCGCTGCTACTTCGTCGATCTGCCGGGCTACGGCTTTGCCAAGGTGGACAAGAAGGTGCAGGATGCCTGGCAGGCCTTGATCTCCGGCTATCTCGAGACTCGCCAGACCCTGCGCTGCGTGGTGGTGATCGTTGACATCCGCCATGAGCCCAAGGAACTCGACCGCATGCTCATCGACTGGCTCAGGGCCAAGGGGATCTTCTCCCTCCTCGTCTACACCAAGATGGACAAGCTCTCCCGCAACGAACAGGCCAAGCAGGCCCGCCTGCTCGATGCCGGTTTCGGGGTGACTCCCGCCGGGCGCCTCCTTTTTTCCGCCAAGAGCGGCGAGGGCCGGGAGGCCCTGCTTGAAAGACTTGACGCCGTGCTCGGCTAGTGTTCTATTGACCGCGCAGGGCCGCTGTTGTCGTCGGTATCGGGATTGCCGGCGAGGGTGGCCCGTGAGGTGACGAGGAGGATGCGGTGATGGACGTCAATGTCAGAGAGTGGCCATGTTGGGAGATCACCCGCTGTACCAAGGAGGACTGCTGCCTCGACCGGCGGTATGACGTCTGCATCAAGCCGTGCTGGGAGATCGCCAACGAACTCGACGACTACCGCAGTGCCATGAACGTCTGCAAGGACTGCATCGTCTATGTGACCAAGGAAGGGGCCTCCCTCCTCAGCGAGGAGGAACTGGCGGAGATCGTCGGCACGAAAAAGGTGGAGTGCGTGCTGGTGAACAAATGCCCCAACTACACCCGGGAGAAGGACGCCTAGCCTGGCTGCCGTCCCGCCCCGCCTGTCCAGCCATCCCGGCCGTGTGCCGCCGCGGGGGCTGCGCGGGTTAACCGTCCGGTGAAAAAACCATCCCTGGTTTTTCCAACTGTCGGCTGGCCAAAGGCGCTTTGGCCAACCTCGCGAATTTCTTGGCCCTTTCCGGCCGGCACAATTCGGCACCACGTCTCTGTGGTGCCAACAGCCCGCTTTTCAACGGGCTGTTAACCCTGTTCCGACTTGAGCACCGCCAAAAAGGCGCTCTGCGGGATCTCCACGTTGCCCACCGTCTTCATCCGCTTCTTGCCCGCCTTCTGTTTTTCCAGCAGTTTCCGTTTCCGGCTGATGTCGCCGCCATAGCATTTGGCCAGGACGTCCTTTCTGAGGGCCGAGATATTGGAGCGGGCCACGATGCTGCCGCCGATGGCGGCCTGGATGGCGATCTTGAACATCTGCCGCGGGATCTCCTCCTTCAGCCGCTCGCAGGCGGCAAGCCCCCTGGCCCTGGCACCGGAGCGGTGCACCAGCTGGGAGAGGGCATCCACCTTGTCGCCGTTCACCAGGATGTCGAGCTTGACCAGATCGCTCTCCCGGTAGTCGAGCATCTCGTAGTCAAAGGAGCCATACCCCTGGGTGATCGACTTGAGGCGGTCGTAGAAGTCGTAGATCACCTCGGCCAGGGGCAGCTCGCAGGTGAATTCGAGGCGGCCCGGCAGGGGATAGTGGTAGTTGGTGTTCACGCCTCTCCGCTCCATGCAGAGGGTCATCACCCCGCCCATGTAGCGCTCCGGCATGTGGATGGTCGCCTTGATGAAGGGCTCCTCGATGCGGGCGATGCGGCCCGGGTCCGGGAAGTAGGCCGGGTTGTCCACCTCGATGGCGATGCCGTCGTTCAAGGTGACGTGGTAGTTGACCGAGGGCACGGTGAGGATGAGGGAGAGGTCGAACTCCCGCTCCAGCCGCTCCTGCACCACCTCGAGATGGAGCAGCCCCAGAAAGCCGCAGCGGAAGCCGAAGCCCAAGGCGGTGGAGCTGTCCTTCTGGAAGGTGAGCGAGGCGTCGTTCAAGGTCAGCTTCTCCATGGCCGCGGCCAGGGCCTCGTAGTCGTCGGTGGAGACGGGGTAGATGGAGGAGAAGACCACCTGCCGCGCCTCTTTGAAGCCGGGCAGAGGCTTGGCGCAAGGGCGGTCCTTCAGGGTGACGGTATCGCCGGCCCGGGTGTCGCCGATGTTCTTGATGCCGGCGATGATGTAGCCGACCTGGCCGGCGGACAGCTCGGGCTGCGCCTCGCGCTGGAGGCGGAAGAAACCCACTTCCTCCACGCGGTAGGTGGCGTTGTTGGAGAGGAAGAGGATGGTGTCGCCCGCCTTGATCCGGCCTTGAAAGAGACGGCAGGAGATGATGGTGCCGCGGAAGGAGTCGTACTGGGCGTCGAAGACCAGGGCCTCAAGCGGCGCCTCCGGATCGCCCTCGGGCGGGGGCAGGTAGTTGACCACCGCCTCCAGGATGGCGTCGACGCCTACGCCGGTCTTGGCCGAACATTTCTGGATGCGCTCGCCCTCGAGGCCGAGGTCGTCGGTGATCTGGGCCGCGATCGCCTCCGGGTCGGCCGCAGGCAGGTCGATCTTGTTGATCACCGGGATGATCTCGAGATCGTGCTCCATGGCGAGATAGAGGTTGGCCAGGGTCTGGGCCTCGACGCCCTGGGCCGCGTCCACCAGGAGGAGCGCGCCCTCGCAGGAGGCCAGGGCCCGGGAGACCTCGTAGCTGAAATCCACGTGGCCCGGGGTATCGACCAGGTTCAGGAGATAGTTCTTTCCGTCTTTGGCGCGGTAGGGCAGGCAGATGGTCTGGCTCTTGATGGTGATGCCGCGCTCCCGCTCGATCTCCATGTTGTCGAGGAGCTGGTCCTGGAACTCGCGGTCGGTCACCATGCCGCAGAGCTGGATGAGGCGGTCGGCCAGGGTGGACTTGCCGTGGTCGATGTGGGCGATGATGCTGAAATTGCGGATATTCTTCAACTGTGTCATGGTGGCCTGTGGTGCGCTGTGGGCCGCCCGGCGGCCATCGTCCCCTTGTTGTCTAAGGGGTCAGATTTCTAACATAAAATGGCCCGGCTGCAAACAGAAATTCTTCCGCCCGCCCGGCGAGCGGCCATGGCGGCGGCGACTATTCGTGGCAAATTTTGCGCAAATCGGGTATGACCGGCATACCACGTCCCGAAAGAGATTGACCTTTGCGGGGGTTCATTCAATAATGGAGGAACCCGCCGCTCCTGGCGGCCGCAGCCCCTCCGCCCGGGTGACCAACCGACCAGCATGCGCGCATGAAAGACGATCCGGAACTTCTCGATATCTCCGACGACAACAACGAGCCACTGGCGCACCCGCTGGTCACTCTGGGCGACGACGACCATCTGCCCGCGGCGGGCAATGCCGCCCTCCATCGTTATCTCCAGGAGATCAGCCAGTACAAGCTCTTGAGCCGCGAGGAGGCCGACGAGCTGGCCCGGCGCTACAAGGAGACCGGCGACCAGGACGCGGCCTACAAGCTGGTCACCGCCAACCTGCGGCTGGTGGTCAAGGTGGCCATGGATTTCCAGAAGTACTGGATGCAGAACTTCCTCGACCTCATCCAGGAGGGCAACGTCGGCCTGGTGCAGGCGGTGAAGAAGTTCGACCCCTACCGCCAGGTGAAGTTCTCCTACTACGCCGCCTACTGGATCCGCGCCTACATCCTCAAGTTCATCATGGACAACTGGCGGCTGGTCAAGATCGGCACCACCCAGGCCCAGCGCAAGCTCTTCTTCAGCCTGAACAAGGAGAAGA